>DZDB01000089.1 GCA_022736605.1 Sideroxydans lithotrophicus | reverse complement strand
GCAGGCTTGTTTCTTCGGCGCGATTTTCGGCCGCACGCCGATTACTGCGCTAACAATCCAACATTTCCTCATCCTTTTAAACACGCTTATACAATTGCTTAACCAAGAATAATCGCTATAACCGCATGCCGTGTATCGTCCAGCTTATCAACATCAATCGAGCCAGCCGTTGCGGCAAACAGGCTGGTGCTGGCTGTGAACAGTTTGCCGGGACGAACATGACTGACACGCTGCAATCCGCCCGCAATGAAATTCTCATCCAACAGCGTGATCGCGCTGCTGTCAGCGTAAGGATTACTGGTGATTTGGCAGGCAATCCAGTCGCCGCGCCCGGCATCGGCAAGCAGCAAGGCGGGTCACAGTTTGCTACGACTTAAATCCGAAAAGGGGAAAGGGAGAAGGACTACTTGGCCGACTGCAAATGTGCCCACGCTGCATCCTCTTCCGGTTTGAGCCAATCTTCTGCCAATGCGGGTTCTGCCAGTTGGAGCGCTTCATCCACGGGCGGATTGAGCAAAGTCAGTAACGCACGCCCAACGGGCAGTTTTGATAGGGGTTCAAGCGGGTGGATGTGTCCGGTTGCATCAATTTCAACTTCTATGGTCTGTAGCATGTACGCCTCCTTGGACTGCAGAACGCCTGAAATCACACGAACAGTATAAACAACTGCACCCAGTCGGGCTGGATGATTAATGAAGCACGCACATCCTACCCCGCCACCAGCACCCCATCCGCCAGCTGCATCACCCGCGACATTCTTCCCGCCAGCTCGGGGTCGTGCGTGACGACCAAAAAGCTGGTGCCGTGCTGCTGGTTGAGGCTGTTCATCAGGTCCTGAATGCCTGCGGCGGTGTGACGATCGAGGTTGCCGGTGGGTTCATCGGCGAGCACGCAGGCGGGCTGGGTGACGAGGGCGCGGGCGATGGCGGCGCGCTGGCGTTCGCCACCGGAGAGTTCGCCGGGGGTGTGATCGAGGCGGTGGGCAAGGCCGACTTCTTTCAGCACGGCAGCAGCGCGTTCACGTGCCTCGATGGTGGGCATGCGGCGGATCAGCAGCGGCATGGCAACGTTATCGAGCGCGCTGAATTCGGGCAGCAGGTGGTGGAACTGGTAAACGAAGCCGAGCGATTCGTTGCGCAGTTTGCCGCGTGCCGTTTCACCCAGGTGCTGGATGTCGCGCCCCATGATTTCGACGCTGCCGCTGGTGGCGCTGTCGAGGCCACCCAGCAGGTGCAGCAGGGTGGACTTGCCAGAGCCAGACGCGCCCATGATGGCGACGCGTTCACCGGCTTCGACGACGAGGTTGACGCCCGCCAGCACCGCGACATTGAGCCGACCCTGCTGGTAGGTTTTTTTCAGGTCGCGGCAGGTCAGTACGGCGGATTTATTCGGGTTATTCATAGCGCAGGGCCTCCGCCGGGTTGGTGCGCGAGGCGCGCCAGCTTGGGTACAGGGTGGCAAGCCAGGACAGCACCAGCGCCACCAGACCGATCACCCAGACGTCGTTCCATTCCAGTTTGGACGGCAACTCGCTGATTTGGTAGACGTCGGCAGACAGAAATTTCATGCCGATGATGTTTTCGATAAAGGGCACGACGGTGCCGATATTCAGCGCCAGCAGCACGCCACTGAGCAGCCCCAGCCCGGTGCCGATGAAGCCGATGATGGCGCCCTGCACCATGAAGATTTTCATGATGCTGGCGGGTGACGCGCCGAGCGTGCGCAGGATGGCGATGTCGGGTTGCTTGTCGGTGACCACCATCACCAGCGTCGAGACGATGTTGAACGCCGCCACCGCGACGATCAGCAGCAGGATGATGAACATGACGCGCTTTTCCATCTGCACGGCACGGAAGAAATTGACGTGCGATTGTGTCCAGTCGCGGATATCGTAGTTGCCGACCAGTGTCTTGCTCAGGGTGCGCGCCACCGCCGGGGCGCGGTACAGGTCGTCGAGCTTGAGCCGTACGCCAGAGACGTGATCACCGGTGCGGAACAGCTTTTGCGCGTCCTGCAAATCAATCAGCGCCAGACCCGAGTCATATTCATACATGCCGATCTGAAAAATACCGACCACAGTGAACTGCTTGAGGCGTGGCACCATGCCCGCCGGGGTGATCTGTCCCTGCGGCGTGATCACCGTGACCTTGTCGCCCAGTCCGACCGCCAGTGAGCGCGCCAGCTCGGCACCCAGCACAATGCCCCACTCGCCAGGACGCAACGCAGTCAAGCTGCCGACACGCATCTTGTGGCCGATGTCGGTCACGCTGTCTTCCTGCGCCGGCAAAATGCCGCGCACCACCGCGCCCTGCACCGCTTCGTTGTAAGCCAGCAGCCCTTGCCCCATCACATAAGGCGCGGCGGCTTTGACTTCGGGCACTTTGAGGCTCTGTGCTGCGACGCTTTGCCAGTCGCCCAGCGTATTGTCGAAACCGGTGATTTCAATGTGCGCCGCGACGCCCAGAATGCGGTTGCGCAGCTCGTTCTGAAAGCCGTTCATCACCGACAGCACGACAATCAGCGCCGCCACACCGAGCGCGACGCCAAGCATGGAAATCAGGGAAATAAACGAGATGAAATGATTGCGACGCTTGGCGCGGGTGTAGCGCAAGCCGATGTAGAGTTCGTAGGGGCGCACAGGAATTTTGAACCGGAATAAGCTGCCGGAAGTGTGCCACAGGCGCAGGTTGGCCGCCAGCACAGTGTTAAACTCGCGCCATGCCTATCACCCTGCTTATCCCCAATCTGATCCCACCAGCCGAGATGCGTGATGCCGCATTGAACGACTTGATGCTGCCTGCGTTGCGTACCCTGCTGGCGCGTGGTGAAAAAGCCACGACGATGGCAGAAGGTGAACTGGATGGCTGGCTGTGCCGTCAGTTTGGTGTGGCCAGACAACAGGATTGGCCGCTTGCCCCGGTTACGCTGATGGCCGACGGCGGCGACCCGGGCAGCGCCTACTGGCTGCGCGCCGACCCGGTACACCTGCGCGCCACGCGTGACAAGCTGATGCTGGCCGACAGCGGCGCGTTCAGCATCAGCCAGCTGGAAGCGGAAGCCTGCGCAACCGCGTTCAACGCCCATTTTCAGGCCGACGGCATGACGCTTTACCCACTGCGTCCGGATCGCTGGTATCTGCAACTCGACCACACGCCGCAGCTCGTCACCCAGCCGGTCAGCGCTGTCACCGGCAAGCACGTTGATCCATATCTGCCCAGCGGCGCGGACGGCCTGAAATGGCACCGCCTGTACAACGAAATCCAGATGCTGTTTTTCAGCCTGCCATTCAACGAAGCACGTGAGGCGCGAGGCGAGATGACGGTCAACAGCCTCTGGCTATGGGGCGGCGGCACACTGGCTACAACGTCTTCCAGCCAGCGCATCAAGCTCTATGCCAATCAGCCCGAAGCGCGCGCACTGGCGCTGCGTGCAGGCTGCCCGAACGATGCCTTGCCACGCGATGCCAGTGCCCTGGGCGACGACGCGCTGGTATTGCTTGAAACCCTGCTCGGCGCCGCCCAGTACGGCGACATCATCGGCTGGCGCGAGAGCATGCAGCAACTGGAAGCCGACTGGTTTGCGCCACTATTGGCGCGGCTTAAAACCGGCTCGATCAAAACCTTGCAGATTGTCACACCCGGCAGTACGCACACAACACACTGGCAAACCACACGCGCCAGCCTGGTTAAATTATGGCGACGCAGCAACCTGGATGCGCTACTCGGTTAATGGATCTGGCTATAATCCGGGCGGCACGTCCGCTTTATCACCTTACTTGTCCATTGGAGTCCTCATGAATTTTCGCCTTGCCACCCTGTGTCTGCTTACCAGCCTGTCCATCCCGCTTGCACACGCCGATGCGCTGACCCAGGCCAAAGCCCAGGACATCAAACAACTGATGCAGATTACTGGCAGCGGCAACCTGGCCAGGCAATATGCAGCCGCGATCAGCCAGCAGATGTTTGCCGGGCTCAAGGCCGCCCGACCAGACATTCCCGAGCGCGCTTTGACAGTAATGAACACGACGCTGCTGGCCTTTTTCTCTGAAAAAATGAACGCACCCGGCGGCCTGATGGATCAGATCGTGCCAATTTACGACAAAAACTTCAGCCAGCAGGAAATCCGCGACGTGATTGCGTTTTACAACACACCCACCGGTAAAAAAGTAATCCAGGTCCTGCCAGTGGTACTCCGGCAAAGCATCGAAGCCGGGCAAAAATGGGGACAGACGATGGGTCCGGAAATCCAGGCACGCGTAGTCGCGGCACTGGACAAGGAAGGCCTGCTGCCTAAAGCCAAACCGAAAAAATAACGCAGACAATTGCCTGCCTGGTTAACCCGCTGAGGCCGCGTATGAACGATCAGATGCAAGTACTCCAGCATGCCCAATCCACTGCCATCGACCTGGCTATCCGCTTCGGCCCCAAGGTGGTGGTGGCATTGCTCATTCTGTTTGCCGGTTTTATCGTCGGTCGCTGGGTCGGCAAAGGCGTCAAACGCATCCTCGTCAAACTGCAACTGGACGAGACCGTCAGTTTATTGCTGGTCAGGCTGGTACGGCTCATGGTGCTGGGTTTGTTCGCCATCATGGCACTGCAAAATCTGGGCGTCGAACTGCTGCCGCTGATCGCCGGGCTGGGTGTGGCAGGTGCCGGGGTCGCCCTCGCCATGCAGGGCGTGCTGGGCAATCTCGCAGCAGGGCTCACCATCGTCTTCACCCGACCATTTCGGGTTGGCGAGTATATTTCGATTGTGCAGGAAGAAGGCCTGGTGCACGAAATCCGCCTGTTCAACACCATCCTGACGCATCCGGATCATTCGCAGATCGTCATTCCAAACCGCAAGATCGTCGGTGAAATCCTGCACAACTACGGCACCCTCCGCCAGCTCGATATCCGCGTTGGCGTCGCCTACGACACCGATATGACTCAAGCGCTGGCGACCGTGCAAACCGTGCTGAAAACCCAGGCCAGGCTGCTCGCCGAACCCGAGCCCGTCATCAGCGTGCTCACCCTGAGCAATGCCAGTGTCGATATTGCGGTCAAGCCCTGGGTTGCCGCCGCTGATTTTCAAACCGCGACCAGCGAACTCAACCAGGCAATTCTCGCCGCATTCCGCGCACAGCATATTGTCATCCCGGTGGTGCAGCGCGAGGTGCAGCTCATCAGCAGCCAGCCGCTGGCATAGTGGCGCAAATAGCCGTGCCTGCTATAAATCAGGCATGCTCCCAAACGGATCAACCAGGAGACTTGTCATGCCCGCAAAAGTCCAGATCACCCCCAACGGCCCCTATCTGGTCACCGGCAGTCTGCCGCTCAGCAACGCCCGCATCGGCACCAATGCAGCAGGCGAATCGGTTGAATGGCTAACAGGCAAAACCTACCCGACGCAAGCGAATTACGCACTTTGCCGCTGTGGCCACAGCGCGAACAAACCGTTCTGTGACGGCACCCATGCCAAAATCGGCTTTGATGGCAGCGAAACCGCCAGTCGCAAGCCCTATCTCGAACTTGCCAAACTGATCGAAGGCGCGACGATGAATCTGACCGATGCCGAGAGTCTGTGCGCCGCCGCACGTTTTTGTGACCCCAACGGCCAGGTGTGGAATCAGGTTAAAGCCACCGACGACGCGACAACCCAAACAAATTTCGTACGCCAGACCTGCGATTGCCCATCCGGCCGACTGGTCGCATGGGACAGGCAAACCGGTCAGGCCATCGAACCTGAATTTGAACCGTCCATCGCGCTGATTGAAGACCCCGCCGAGCATTGCCTGGGACCAATCTGGCTGCGCGGCGGTGTGCAAGTGGTGGGTGCCGATGGATTTGAATACGAAGTGCGTAACCGGGTGACGCTATGCCGTTGCGGCGCGTCGAAAAACAAGCCGTATTGTGATGGGTCTCATATCACGATAGGTTTCAATGAACAGAGCTGAAAGCCGTATTGATTGGAGGACAAGGCTCAACGAGCGGCCTCCGCGCGGCTCACCATGTCCTTCACTGCAGGTGTCATATGCAGCGAAATCAACTCAATCTCCGGATGCGCGACTTTGAACACCCTGAATATTTCATCTGCGAATGCCTGTCCGATTTCTGCCACATCCACAAAATCCAGAACCACCGTCTTAAACTTCTCGAAGCGCATGGTCAGGCGTTTCGCTTGGGAACGGGACACAAGCTTTTCACCTTCATGCTGGGCAAGACGAACCGGCACGATCGTTTTGGCAAACGTGAATTCGTCCGGCAATGCAAAATAATCAAATACTTCTTTTATCGTTCGCTGACTATCATTAGCCAATTCCATCTTGACGATTGATCCTGGCGAGTCACCCTCACCATCAATCAGCCAATCATCGGTTACGGCATCATGTGAAAAGAACAGGTTTCTGGATAGGATTGAAAAATGGTCGAACACCCGCGACGTAAAAAATACACCTTCGCCACTATGCCGATCCGGGTCGGTGGTTAATTTTCCTTTTGCCAGTTCCAGGATCGCTTCACGCGTGTCATATAAACCAAGCAGACGTTGAATGCGGTGAAATATACCCTCTCCGTTATCAGACACACTGATCGTCGTAGCGAGCGCCGTTCTTTGTATGCGCAATACGACCTCGCTGCCTTCAGAGTGATCAACGGCGTTGTTCACCATCTCCGTGACACCATAGCGCCAGTTATCAATTACATTTTCAGGAAGGTCTGATAATAACGGCGCAACATCCTGTGTCCACACCCGGAACTCATCCAGACCTTCGCGTGCATAGGTCTTCCCCACCGACAAAATCGGTAACAGCTTATATCGTCGCCCGCGTCCTTGGCCTTGTGCTGCAATCAACCCCATGTCCGCCATTCGCCGTAACCTCGTCGCGACAGTTTGGCGAGACAAGCCAAGCTGCTCAGAAGCAACGACTGCAACGTGTGCCTCGTGTGAGGCGATGACTTTAAGAATCAACTTGTCTGCGATATCCATATTGTTTTGATCAGTAAAGTTCAAGCAGACAAAATGTAAAGCGAACGACAGCTAATGTAAAGCGCCTCAGTGAGCATGACCTAAAATCTTTCTCCTACCGGCAGATAGCGCCACTGCCCCACCGCCAGTTTGCCCATGGCAATGCGCCCGATGCGGATGCGTTTTTGCCCAATAACCGTCAGCCCGACGCGTGCGCACATCTGCGCGATCTGGTTCGGTTGCGCCGCTTTAATCGCAAAACGCAGACGCGTTTCGTTCTGCCAGCTCACCTTGGTCGGCGGCAGGTCACGGCCATTGAGCCTGAGGCCATGATTGAGCAGTTTCAGGCCATTCGGCGCAATCTCGCCACTGATTTCGACGATGATTTCATGCTCGATCAGCGCGGCGTCCTGCACCAGCTTGCGCGCGATGCGTTCGTCCTGGGTGAACACCACCAGCCCGCTGGCGTTGATATCCAATGGCGTGACAGCGGTCTGACGGCTGAAGTGGCGTTGCAGCAGTGCAATACCGCTGGCGTCATCAACGGCATGTGCATCGACGTTTAATAACGGCAGGCTGGCCAGCCCCGCATCCTGCCCGACCGGTTTGTGCCATAACAAGGTAACGGGTTCAGCCTGTTTGAGACTGGCGTCAGGGTGCAGCAGCACGGTTTGATCGGCGACGCGGAACTGCGGTTGTTCCACCACCTGGCCGTCCACACTGACCCAGCCACCTTCGATGTACAGCTCGGCTTCGCGGCGCGAGCAGCCAATCTGCTGCGCCAGGTGTTTGGCGAGACGTACCGGCTCGCTCATGGTGTAACCGGCACAGGGGCGATGGCTTCGGCGTACTCATACAGTTCGCCAAGTATCGCTTCGCCGCGTTCGTCGGTGGTTTCGGCCAAAGTATCAATTTCGTTGAACAAGGCTTCGAGCGTGCGCGCACCACCCGCGCCGTCATGCAAACGCGCGGCACAATG
Source organism: Sideroxydans lithotrophicus (assembly GCA_022736605.1). Classification (GTDB taxonomy): domain Bacteria; phylum Pseudomonadota; class Gammaproteobacteria; order Burkholderiales; family Sulfuriferulaceae; genus Sulfuriferula. The sequence continues at coordinate 34 of DZDB01000089.1, read as the reverse complement.
CGCCTGCCAGTGCTGCGCTTCCGCCGGATTGCGC
>DZDB01000088.1 GCA_022736605.1 Sideroxydans lithotrophicus | reverse complement strand
CAGGACTGGGGCTGGGACATGGATGCGGCCAGTCGGGCGTTTGCCGCGCAGCACGGTGGCAAACCCTCGGCCCCGCGTCTGGACATGGTCATCGACGTCGCCAACCAGGTGCGGCGCGTGTTGCCCGGTGCGCGTTTTGCTTTCAACGCTTATCACTGGAGCTTTAGTCCACCCAGCGGCATGCGCGTGCCGGATTACGTGCTGGTATTTCCGATGACCATTCAGGTTGATTACAGCACGCCGCTGAACACTGGCCGCAATACCCGGCTGGGCAAGGATATCGCAGGCTGGGATGCCATCGCCGACCACGTGCTGGTGTGGGATCACATCACCAATTTCAGCGGCTATTACCAGCCCACGCCGAACATCTATCCCATCGGCAAGAGCATTCAGTGGCTGGCGACGTTGCCGCATGTGATGGGCTATTTTGCCGAAGGCAGCTGGGGGACGCCCAACGCCGAGTTCGCCAGTCTGCGTGCCTGGATGATCGCGCGTCTGCTGTGGAATCCGCATGAGGATGTGGACGCGCTGGTGGCCGAGTTCTCGCGTGGCTACTTCGGTGCGGCCGCGCCGGACATCGTGCGCTATATCCAGCTGATGCACGCCGCCATCGCTAAAAGTGGCGACGTGCTGAGCGAAAAAACGCAGGTCGATCTGGCGATGTACAGCCTCGATTTCGTCATGGCTGCCGATACGCTGTTCGACCAGGCCGAGGCGGCCGTCGCGGACGATCCGGTCAGGCTGGTGCATGTGCGCATCGCGCGTATGCCGGTGGACTACGTGGTGCTGCTGCGGCGCATGGAATACGCTGCCGAAGCGTCGCGTCGCGGCCTGTCCTGGCAAGTGGACTACGCCAACCGATTGGCGCGCTTTGAAAACGGGGTGAAGCTCAGCAAAATGAAGCAGTATCGGCAGGGGGGTGGCGTGAAAGAGTTGACGCAAATGCTGACGGTGGAACGCCATCCAGCGGCGCCGCCCGCGAGGGTGGCCGGGCTGCCCAAACAGGATTGGCGCGACTATCAGGATCTGAGCTTTAACCGCTATGATGCCGCACGCATCGTGCCGGACGCCGCAGCTTCGGACGGTGCGGCGATTCGCATGAACGGCAATTCATCGGTGTGGGCAATGCAGTTCAAGCTGGATAAATTGCCCGCAACCGGGTTGTGGAACCTGTATGCTGCGGTACGTGTCGATGCGGCTGCCGGACATGATGCAGCGCTGGGCTTGCGGGTCGGCAGCGCACCGCCGATGAATGTATTCAACAGCGCCACGGTCGGGCAGCTCAACGATGGTCGCTACCATTTCATCAAAGTGCCGGGCGGGCCGTTCGCATTCAGTGCCAATCACGAAAAAAGTATCTATATTCAGCCACCCAACGCGGGTTTTGTGAAGTTCATCTATCTGGATAATCTGATAGCGGTGCGGGCGGATTCGAACAGGTAAGGGATATGGACAGTAAAGTATGGCTACGCACCGGATGCGACATCGTTTTTGAGGTCAGCATCGTCACGCCTTTCATTTTGATGTTGCGCCCCCGCAGCGGGCTGCATCAATGGGTCGCGCGGGAATCGTACACCCTGAATCCGAGCTTGCAGGCGATTGAGTTTACCGACAATTATGGCAATTTGTGCCAGCGGCTGGTTGCCCCGCCGGGTGAGTTTTCTATCCATACGTCGGCGGATATCTTGACCGACGGTAATATTGATATCGGCACCGGTGCGGCGTTCGAGGAGGTGCAAGCGCTGCCGGATACGGTGCTGACCTACCTTCTGCCGTCGCGTTATTGCGAGGCGGATCGCTTCATCGAACTGGGGCAGCAGATCGTGGCGGGCGTCGCGCCGGGCTACGATCAGGTGGCCGCGATTGAACACTGGATTCGACAAAATATCCGTTTCAATCCCGATGCCAGCCAGTTTCAGCTGTCTGCGGTAGAGGTCAATCAGCAGGGCGAAGGGGTGTGTCGTGACCTGGCGCATGTGGGGATCGCGCTGTGCCGGGGCTTGTGCATTCCGGCGCGCATGGTAGTGGGCTATCTGTATGGCCTGGTGCCGATGGATTTTCATGCCTGGTTCGAAGCTTACGTGGGAGGGCGCTGGTACACGTTTGATGCGACCCAGCCGCACGCCATCGGTGGGCGGGTCACTGTGGCGTATGGGCATGATGCCGCCGATGTGGCGATCTACAACCAGTTTGGTCCGGGTTTGTATCCTCAAAAAATGTCGGTTCACGTAGAATTGCTGGAAACCGCGCCGGGATTAGGTTAATGCAAAGATTACGGATTCAGCACGAGACAAAATATCAATTCTCAACCCCGGTGACGTTCAATCCGCATCGTTTGCTGATTCGGCCGCGCGCCGGACACGATGTGCACATCGAGTCTTCGCGCCTCTATATCACGCCCGCCAACACGGTGAAATGGCAGCGTGATGTATTTGACAACTCGCTTGCCGTCGTCAGCTTTCAGGCCAGTTCAAATAAGCTGATTATCGCCAGTGAAGTGGTGATTCAGCATTATGAACATGCGCCTTTTGACTTCCTGGTAGACGACTATGCATTGCACTATCCGTTTCAGTATGCGGCGGGTGAACAACCCGATCTGGCGTCGTTTCAGCAGCTTAAATTCAGCAACGATCAAGGCCGGGTCAAAGACTGGTTGCAGCAGTTGAATTTATTCGGCAGACAAACATTTGACCTGTTGATGACGCTGAATCTGGCGATTCACCGGCAGTTGCGCTATCAGGTGCGGGAAGAAGCCGGGGTGCAGTCGCCCGCACAAACGCTCGTACAAGGCAGTGGCTCGTGCCGGGATTATGCAACGCTGTTCATTGAAGCTTGCCGCAGTCTCGGGCTGGCCAGCCGCTTTGTCAGTGGCTATCTGCACGCACCGGCGACCGAGGTTGGCAATGCCTCGACGCACGCCTGGGCTGAGGTGTATCTGCCTGGTGCCGGCTGGAAGGGATTTGACCCGACCACCGGTCAAGTCACCGGCAGTCAGCATATTGCGGTAGCGGTGGCGCGCGACCCGGAAACCGTTCCCCCTGTGTCTGGCAGTTTCATTGGTCCGGACTTGGGGTTGCCCATCATGCAGGTGAATGTGCAGGTGAATCTGCTGGCCTGAGTTTTTTAACACATCAAGAAAGTATGCCATGACCCAATCGCTCATCCTGGTCACCGGCGGCGCCGGTTATATCGGCTCGCACACCTGCGTAGCCCTGATCGAAGCCGGCTATACGCCGCTGGTACTCGATAACCTGTGCAACAGCAGTCCGAAATCCTTGGACCGCGTGCAGCAGATTACGGGCACCCGGCCGCAGTTCATTGAAGGCGATATCCGCGATGCGGCATTGCTGACCGGGCTGTTCGAAGCGCATGAAATCGCCGCCGTGATTCATTTTGCCGGGTTGAAAGCGGTGGGCGAATCGGTCGAGCAGCCGCTGGCGTATTACGACAACAACGTCAGCGGCACGGTCACGCTGTTACAGGCGATGCACAACGCTGGCGTCAACCGCATCATTTTCTCGTCTTCGGCCACGGTCTATGGCGATCCGGCCAGCGTGCCGATCCGCGAGGATTTCCCGCTCAGTGCGACCAACCCTTACGGTCGTTCCAAACTGATGATCGAGGAAATGTTGGGTGATTTATACCGCGCGCACCCGGCCTGGCGCATCGCCTTGCTGCGCTATTTCAACCCGGTGGGCGCGCATCAAAGCGGCCTGATCGGTGAAGACCCGCAGGGCATTCCGAATAATCTGATGCCCTACATTACCCAGGTGGCGATTGGCCGCCGCGAAAAGCTGCGCGTGTTTGGTGGCGACTGGCGGACGCCGGACGGTACCGGGGTGCGTGACTACATTCACGTCATGGATCTGGCCGAAGGGCACGTTGCTGCGCTGAATTATCTGCTGAAAAACGACGGCTTGTTTACCGTCAATCTGGGCAGTGGTCAGGGCTATTCGGTGTTGCAGATGCTCGATGCGCTGGGACGGGCCAGTAACCAGACCCTGGCGCACGAAATTGTCGCGCGGCGCGCAGGCGATATCGCCGAATGCTGGGCCGACCCGGCGGCGGCCAAGGCATTGCTCGGCTGGCAAACACGCCGTAGCCTGGACGATATTTGCGCCGACGCCTGGCGTTGGCAACAGGCCAATCCGATGGGCTACGCTGACTAGCAGCATAAACGGCTGTGGTAGAATCCGCGCCTGCGCAGCGCCGTGCTGCGCGTCACCCTGTAGATCAATAGCCTGCCATGACTGTCCTGATGTGGATCATTGCCGCCAGTTTCCTCGGCGGTGCACTGAGCGTATTAACCGCCTCGGTATTTGCCTACGCCGCCAAACCGCATTGGGTTGGCCATCTGGTGAGTTATGCAATTGGTGCACTACTGGGCGCGGCGTTCCTTGAAATCCTGCCGCACGCACTTGAAACCGGTAATGCGCACACGATAACCGCTACGGTGCTGGCCGGCATCATGGGGTTTTTTGTGCTGGAAAAACTGGTGCTGTGGCGCCATTGTCACCACGAAACCTGCGAAGCGCACACGCCTGAGGCTGCACACAACCACGCCCATCAGCACGCACCAGCCAACGACCACGGTCGTAGCGGGATGATGATTCTGGTCGGTGATACGTTTCACAATTTCGTCGATGGTATTTTGATTGCGGCGGCATTTCTGGCCGATGTGCAACTGGGCATTATCACCGCGCTGGCGATCATCACCCACGAGATTCCGCAGGAAGTCGGCGATTTTCTGATTCTGCTGCATTCCGGCTACAGCAAGGCGCGCGCGCTGGCGTACAACCTGTTGTCCAGCGGCGCGACGCTGATCGGCGGCGTGCTGGCGTATTACGCGCTGCATTCGATGCAAAACCTGATCCCGGTTTTCCTTGCGCTGGCGGCGGCGAGTATGATTTATGTTGCGGTGGCGGATTTAATCCCCGGTTTGCACAAGCGCGTCGGGCTGGCGGCGACGCTGGAACAGGCCGGCTTGATTGCGGCGGGCATTGCGACCATCTGGGTTAGCGAACTGCTGGTGGGGAAATACGCCTAATCCGGCGTGGCTTGGGTCTGTGCGGCGGCTGCCGCGTCTTCTTCAGCCTCGATGGCGCGGCGGCGGCGCAGGCGGCCTGGCGTATCCATGAGGTAGTACACCAGCGCCATGATCAGCCCACCCAGGATGAACACAGTCACGCCCTTGAGCAGCGATGAGGCGGTGGCGATCATCATGATCCAGATGTAGGCGAAGGCAAACAGTACGATATACATGGCGTTAGACGTCTATTTCCAAGAGTGAATCAAATGAATGCTATCCCGAAAGTCGGTTTTGTATCTCTCGGCTGCCCCAAGGCCAGCTCGGATTCCGAGCGTATTTTGACCGAATTGCGCGCAGAAGGGTATCTGATCGCGCCGAATTATGCCGATGCCGATCTGGTGGTGGTGAATACCTGCGGGTTTATCGACGCGGCGGTGGAAGAATCGCTCGACGCCATCGGCGAGGCACTGGCAGAGAATGGCAAGGTCATTGTCACCGGATGTCTGGGTGCCAAAGGTGACGTGGTACAGAAAACCCACCCCAGCGTGCTGGCGGTGACCGGGCCGCATGCCACCGAGGCGGTGATGCAGGCGGTGCACGCGCATCTGCCCAAGCCGCACGACCCGTATCTCGACCTGGTGCCGCCGCAGGGCGTGCGCCTGACGCCGGATCATTATGCGTATCTGAAAATTTCCGAAGGCTGCAACCACCGCTGCACCTTCTGCATCATCCCCGACATGCGCGGCGATCTGGTCAGCCGCCCGATCGGCGACGTGATGCAGGAAGCGGAAAATCTGGTCAACGCCGGGGTGAAAGAGCTGCTGGTGATTTCGCAGGACACCAGCGCCTACGGCGTGGACGTGAAATACCGTACCGGGTTCTGGAATGGCCGCCCGCTCCGGACGCGCATGACCGAACTGTGCGGCGCGCTGTCCGAGCTGGGCGTGTGGGTGCGCCTGCATTACGTGTACCCGTATCCGCATGTCGACGAAGTCATTCCGATGATGGCGGCGGGCAAGATTCTGCCGTATCTCGACATTCCGTTCCAGCACGCCAGCCCGCGCGTGCTCAAGGCGATGAAACGGCCAGCGGCTGCCGAGAACACGCTGGCGCGCATCAAGGCGTGGCGCGCCATCTGCCCTGAACTGGTGATACGCAGTACCTTTATCGCCGGTTTCCCGGGCGAGACGGAAGCGGACTTCCAGATGCTGCTCGATTTTCTTGAAGAAGCGCAGCTCGACCGCGTCGGCTGTTTCACCTATTCCGCTGTGGAAGGCGCGCGTGCCAATGCGCTCGAAGGCCACGTGCCGGAAGCAGTGAAAGAAGAGCGCCGTGCGCGCCTGATGGAATTGCAATCCGACATCAGCGCCGACCGTCTGGCCGCACGCGTCGGTCAGGTGATGACCGTGCTGGTGGATGAAATCGAGGAAGAGGGCGCCATTGCGCGTTCCTACGCCGACGCGCCGGAAATCGATGGCGTGGTGGTGATCGAAAACAGCGCCGGACTGGTGCCGGGTGAGTTTGCCCAGGTGCGCATCACCGACAGCGGCGAGCACGATCTGTGGGGCGAGGTGGTTTAATTTGATTAGACAGGATTAACACGATTCCTCAGGATTAACAGGAACGAACAGAATCCAGGATTTATCATGTGAATCCTGAAAAAATCCTGTTAATCCTGTCCATAGCACTGCATCTTGAGCGATAAACCTATGCGCACCTTCCTCTGGCACGACTACGAAACCTTTGGCATCAGCGCGCGCAGTGACCGTCCGGCGCAGTTTGCCGCGATTCGTACCGACGCCGAGCTGAACGAAATTGGCGAGCCGCTGATGCTGTATTGCCAGCCTGCACCGGATTATCTGCCCGACCCGCAATCGTGCCTGATTACCGGCATCACGCCGCAGTTGTGCCTGCAACGTGGCGTGCCCGAGCACCAGTTTGCGCGCACCATCGAGCAGGCGTTCAGCCAGCCCGGCACCATCGGCGTGGGCTACAACACGATCCGTTTCGACGACGAATTCACCCGTTTTTTGCTGTGGCGCAATCTGCTCGACCCGTACGCGCGCGAGTGGCAGAACGACTGCGGGCGCTGGGATATTCTCGACCTGCTGCGCACCGCCTACGCCTTGCGACCTGATGGCGTCGTCTGGCCGACCAACGAACAGGGCCGGGTGAGCTTCAAGCTCGAACACCTGAGTGCCGCCAACGGCCTGGCGCATGATGCCGCGCACGATGCGCTGTCTGACGTGCGTGCCACCGTGGCGCTGGCGCGCTTGGTATACCAGCAGCAGCCGCGCCTGTTCGAGTTTTGCCTGAGTCTGCATAAGAAAGACAAAGTGGCCGAGCAGGTCAGCCTGCACGCGCCGCGTCCGTTTTTGCACATCACCGGGCAGGTGCCGGTTGAGCGCGGTTGTTTGATGCTGGCTTGGCCGCTGGCGCAGCATCCAACCAACAAGAACGAAGTGATCGTGTGGGATCTGGCGTTTGACCCGAGCGAATTGTTCAGCCTCGACGCCGCCACCATTCGCACCCGGCTGTTCACCAAAACCGATGCGCTGCCAGAAGGTGTGAGCCGTTTGCCGATCAAGACCATCCACCTGAACAAATCGCCGGTGGTCATCAATAATCTGAAAACCCTCAGCCCCGAGCGCGCCGCCCACTGGGGGGTGGACATGGCGGCGGTTGAGCGCCACGCCGCACTGTGCGCCGCCGCGCCGGATATGCGTGCGATTTGGCAAGCCGTGTTCGAGCGCCCGGCAGCGGCGGCCAGCGACGTGGACGCTGACCTGTATGGCGGCTTCGTCGGCAATAACGACCGCCGCCTGCTGAATCGCCTGCTGAGTCAGTCGCCTGAACAGCTCGCCAGCGCCACGCCGAATTTTGAAGATGCGCGGCTCGAAGACCTGTTTTTTCGCTACCGTGCGCGCAACTTTCCCGCCACGCTCAATCCGGCGGAAGCGCAGCACTGGCA
>DZDB01000087.1 GCA_022736605.1 Sideroxydans lithotrophicus | reverse complement strand
CGGCCATAAATACGTCAACGGTGTGATGGACAAGCTCGCTGCGCAAGCTCGCGTGGTCGAGGTTGGCGCGCCACGTAAATCCAGCTAGCATCCGAACCCACTCATAACGAAACTTGAACATGGACAGGATTAACAGGATTTTTTACAGGATTTACAGGAATACCCGAATGAATGCTGACTTTGCCTCGATCCTGTCAATCCTGGGAAATCCTGTTAATCCTGTCCAATAGGTTTCGTTATTTACGATTTGTAATACTAGGCGCCAATGATGTGCTTGCCTGCACCGTTTTCGGGCTGAGCCGCGCCCGCACACACTCTTGGCGGACATTGGGCAGCAGTTTCACGCTGTCTAGACAGACAGGTAATCCGGTGTGATTTTTGCTTGCACACAACATTACACATAATTTTCACGGGAGCCTTCATGCAACTGCCGATCCAGTCCTATCTGGCCGACCTCTACCAGCAGTTAGCCGCCATGGATGACGGCCAACTCGCCAGCTACATCCCGGAGCTGACGCGCGCCAATCCGGACTGGTTCGGCTTGTGTATCGTCACCATGGACGGCTATGCCTACACTGCGGGTGACGCCGCACAGACCTTCACCATCCAGTCGGTTTCAAAACCGTTTGTTTACGCGCAGGCGCTGGCGGATCAGGGCATCGAGACAGTGATGCGCCGGGTTGGCGTTGAGCCAAGCGGCGACGCATTCAATTCCATCAGCCTCGATCCGCACACCGGCGCGCCGCGCAACCCGATGATCAACGCCGGTGCCATCGCCAGCACCAGTCTGGTCGCCGGTGACACCCCCGAACACCAATGGCAGCGCCTGCACACGGCGCTGTCGGCATTTGCCGGGCGCGATCTCGATCTCGACGCAGCGGTGTACCAGTCGGAAAGCGACACCGGCTTTCGCAACCGTGCGATTGCCTGGATGCTGCGCAATTTCGACATCACCGAAGGCGACCCGATGCCGTCACTGGAAAACTATTTCCGCCAGTGCTCGCTGCTGGTCGATTGCCGCGATCTGGCGTTCATGGCCGCCACGCTGGCCAACGGCGGCGTCCACCCGCTCACGCAAACGCGCTGCATGCCCGCCGAACATGTCGAGCGCGTGCTGTCAGTAATGGCCACCTGCGGCATGTACGACTATGCGGGCAGCTGGCTATACGAAGTCGGCATGCCCGCCAAAAGTGGTGTCGGTGGTGGCATACTCGCCGTGCTGCCGGGGCGCTTCGGCATCGGCGTGTTCTCGCCCCGGCTTGACGACAAGGGCAACAGCGTGCGTGGCATTGCCGCGTGCAAGCAGATTGCGCGCGACTTCGGGCTGAACATCTTCAACCGCAGCAGCCTGCCGTCACTCACCGTGCGGCGCATTTACACCGCTGCCGAATCGCCGTCGCGACGCCAGACTGGCCTGCACAGCGTGGCGCATCTGCGCGAGTATGCCGCGCGCATCAAAACCCTCTGCCTGCAGGGTGAAATCGGCGTCGACAGCGCCGAATACGTGATCCGTCAATTACAGCAACTGGCACCCGACACCGACAGCTTCATCCTCGACCTGCATCTGGTCGCCAATTTATCGCACGGTGCCGCGCGCCTGCTGCACGCCGCGCGCCACGAACTGCATGCACGCGGCATTGCGCTGGTGCTGTCACGGATTCATGGCCGCAAAAGCATCGAAGATACACTGCGCTGCAACGGCGCGGATGCAACGCAGGGGTTTTTGCGTTTTGAGGGCAACGACCTCGCCGTGCAATGGTGCGAAAACCGCCTGCTGGATGGCATCCCGGACGAGGAAGAAGTTGAATGCTGTTTTTCAGATTCGGGCTTTTTTGCCGGCATCGACGCGTCCGACATGAAGCAGGTGTGCAGCCTGATGCAGACACGCCAGTTTGCGCCCGGCGAAGTCATCATCGAAGCCGGGCAGCCGTCCGACGGCGAGATTTTCTTCATCGAACGCGGCCGCGTCAACGTACTTGCCCCGCTGCCCGGCGGCGGCCACCAGTTTGTCGCCACCCTTGGGCCCGGCATGAATTTCGGTGAACTGGTGCTGCTCGGCCAGCGCACCCGCAGCGCCATGGTGCACGCTGAAAGCGCGGTGCGCTGCCGGATGCTGGAAATGCACGCGCTCAACCACCTCGCCACCGAATTGCCCGAACTGAAAATCGCCATCCTGCACAATCTCTCGCTCGATCTGGCCGACAAGCTCAAACAGGCTACACGCATGATTTCAGTGCTCGCCAACTGAACGGCGGCTTGAAATAAGGCTTCAATATCCGCTGCTTATCGCGTAAAATGCCGGGTTTTCGCGCGTGCGCCCTGCCCGCTGCGTCGCCTACCCGAGTGAGACATTGATGCCTGCTGCCGCTGCCCTGAAATCCGCCGTTGAACCCGCCCAGAACTGGGAGGCCGACGCGCAATTCCAGGAATACATGGCCGCCGTCAACCCGGCCATGCCGCACATTGGCGTCGAATCCTTTCCGACCGCGCTGCACGCCGACGGCGCCACCCGGCTGATCCCGTTCGACCTGTCCGCCAGCCTGCAAACCGCCTACCCGGCAACCACCCCCAACCTGCTGGCAGGCTACCTGCGCATCAATGCAGGCGAACAGCTGCGCACCGAATTCGTCGCCGCGTCGCAGATGCTATTCGTCATCAGCGGATCAGGCAGCACGCATACCGATAACGGCGTCATCCATTGGCACACCGGCGACCTGCTCACCCTGCCCGCCGTCGATTACGCCCTGCACCACGCCAGCGCCGACAGCGTGCTGTTCTGGGTCAACGATGCGCCGCTGCTGCGCTACCTCGGCGTGACCCCGAGCGAGCAGCGCTTCCAGCCCGTGCACTACACCCAGGCGCGTATCACCGAGGCACTCAATCAGGTGCGCGCGCAGGGCGAAGACCGCAACCGCGTCGGCGTGCTGCTGTCCAACCCCAATTTCCCCGCCACCATGACGCTGACCCACACGCTGTGGTCGCTGTACAACATTTTGCCCAAAGGCGTGGTGCAAAAAGCGCATCGGCACAACTCCATCGCCATCGACCACTGCGTCGCTGCCGGGCCGGACACCTACACGCTGATCGGCAAAGACCTCGACGCCGACGGCAACATCGTCAACCCGATCAAAGCCATGTGGGTCGCCGGTGCCACCTTCATCACCCCGCCCGGCTGGTGGCACTCGCACCACAACGAATCGGGGCAGGACGCGATTGTGCTGCCGATTCAGGACGCCGGACTGGTGATGAACATGCAGGTACTGGATTTTCGGTTGGTGGGTTAGCGCTGACGCCCTAACCAGAACGGCGAGCGCAATACCTTGGTTTTTTATATCCTCGACGCGCACTGGAGCGATTCGATAAATCCCTCCACATCTCGACCTTGCGGATCGTTCGGCGCCTCATCCGTAGTCTGGAATGCATAAACCTCATGCCAATCGTGGTCGAGTTCCTCGACCCGTTCTGCGAAATGCAAGTCGGGAATATTAGCTTTAGATGCCACAAAATAGGCTTGGTCGATAAGGACTTTTTCAGCCATTGCCGTAATCAATTCGACACTGATCTGGCGGGGGTTAGTAATGACGACTTCACCCCAGTTTTTGAAATTGCCTGCATCGCGATACAAATATTCAAATCGCACATTCATGACCATCTCTACGCCTCAAAAACATGTTCTCGATGGTAGGCTAGAAATTCATCATCAGGGCGAAATTTGTCCGATAGCACAATCGGTTTACCATCATAAGCCAACAGCGCCAAGTCGAAAAAATGATCTGTTTTGTTCATGTATTTCCGAGAAACACTGACCGTCATATCCCCTGCAATTGTGATAATTCCAGTATCAAAAGCCTTGTCATGCAGCATCGATAAGCAAAGGCCATTTCTAGGATTGAGCCGATTAGCTGCGTCTGTCCGCCACGGGATAATGTGGCTTGCCACCAATAATTTCGGTGTGGACAGACCTGAAATACAGCACCGATAGCTATACGCGCTGAGCACAGCCTTGCGGAAGAAATCTTGCCCAACACGCGTTGTTGTTTGAACTATTTTGTTGCTTCCTGTGTAATCTAAGTCATCATTATCGGCTGCATCCTCTACAACAAGATCCGACTCAGTAGCGATTCCCAAGGCACTTGCCGCTTGCTGCATCTCGATAGCAAAATGCGCCCAATCTGTCTGCATTTCCTCCCACATGGCTTTATCCGCATTAGATGCGCCGCTCAATCCCTTGCGGCCTGTAGACGTTATTGATGGGTCTCGACTGGCAATATTGGTCAACTTCATCGCCAGTGCAGACGGGGTTCTGCCAATCAACCCCGCACATCGAATGATCTCAGGATTTTCGGAGTGCATTTTCCCAAACGGCATTTGGCAATACAAATAGAAGGCAGCTAGCAATTGCTGGCGCGACCAGTTAACGCTAATAGGCATTCGCTTCTCCAAATGTGCTTTCTATAATCATTATCAACCATCAACCGGGAAGATCACCCCCGAATCACCCTTACCGTCGTTTGCACCGCCACATTCAGCCACGCCCGATCAGCCGTCAGTACCGGCAATTGCCTGACGATGGCCAATGCCAGACACGCCCGATCCCCCAGAGATAGGCCAAAAGCCTTGCTGGCTGCGCGCAGCTCGCCGGTTAAAAATGCCTGCGCCTGGTCGTGGTCAACCAGTTCCAGTTCCAAGCCAGGCAGGGTTTCACGGATAAGGGTCGCTGGCATACCTTGATCAATCAGTTTGCCGACCAGTTCTGCATAGTTCACGCTGGAGATCACGCCTGCGCCTGCTTCCAGCACCGGAGCCACTTGCTCTGCCCCAACTTCCTCAAACAGGTAGGCCAGTACCGCCGAGGTGTCGAGCACGCATTTATTCATCTGCCGCCGCCTGCCGCCGTTCGCGGATTAGAGCGTCCACGACAGAACCCTTGGCGTTTGCATACGGTTTGACCAGATCGCGCGCGCGTTGCAGCCGCTGTGCGCGGGTGGCGATGCGCAGCTCATGGGCTTCATCTGACCAGCTCAGCAACACCTGGTCGCCAATGCTGACGCCCATTTTCTGGCGTATTTCTGCCGGGATGACAATGCGCCCGCCATGTGAGACTTGAACGGCAATAACTGACATATAAAACTCCTTGTGACATATTTATTCACTAGTGACACTTTAAGACGATAGCTTTCTATTTGCAATGCCCACAATGTCTATGCGCCATTGGCTGCCGGGTTTATCAGCACCGGGCTACGCGCCTTGATGGCTTGCTTCATGATTGGACAGGGCCGACTGTGCTACAATGCAACACACCCAACCCGGAGGCTATCATGAGCGCTACCCTGAGTATTCGTATTGATGATGCGCTTGAGCGCGAACTCACACTGGCGGCAAAAGCGGCACATCGCCCCAAAGGCGATATCGTGCGCGATGCCTTGCGTCGGCAACTGGCATTGACCCGATTTCGGGCGGTGCGTGACGAGGTTGCCGCGCTGGCAGAACAACAAGGCTTTTTGACCGATGAGGATGTGTTCAAGGCTGTTTCGTGAAGGTGTTTCTGGATACCAATGTGTTGGTGAGCGCGCTGGCAACACACGGACTGTGCGCTGATTTATATGAACGCTTATTGCTGAATCATGAAGTCATTATTGGCGAGCCTGTGGTGCTTGAAGTGCTGGCTATCTTGCAGCGCAAGTTCAAGGCCAGCGCTGATTTGCTGATGCGTGTCGAAGCTGAATTACGCTTGTTACGGGTGATTCCGGCACAGCCTGATGCGCCCAGCCTGCCGATTCGCGATGCGGAAGACCCGTGGATTATCGCGTGCGCGCTGCACGCCAATGCGGATTGTTTTGTCACCGGTGACGCCGAGTTACTGGGGCTGGCAATAGTCGGCACCATGCCGATAGTTTCGCCCAGAGTGTGCTGGGAAAAGTGGCGCAGCTGAGCCAGCTGAACAAACCTTCATGCGCCACCCCTATGCGTTGGGTTGAGGCAATTCAAACCACGGTGGACTGGCCGACGCAATACCAGCGCGCCCAGCCGCCACGCCGATCATGATGCTTACGACCGGCTGTCGTGCACCACGTCGGTTTTGCTCACCACCAGACTGGCCATGGCGCGTTCTACCGCGTCGTTGGCGGTCTTGATGCTGGGCTTGGGCCCGGCCAGTGCGGCGCGTGCAGCGTCGATATGTTTGCCCATGTCGAGCACCGGCATGTAGACAATCCGGGTCTTGACGATGTGCGCCTGCTGCTCGACCTGTTTAATTTCAGGTTTGGGCTGGTCGCTCAGCTTGGCCTGATACACCTCCTCATCGGTGGTGCGGATGCGCAGTGGCAGCATTTGCCGGTCCTGGGCCGAGCCACCGGCGGCGGGCATCATGCCGCGCAGCACCGCGTCATGTTTGGCCGCCTGCGTCAGCGCTTCGCGCGCCCGCGTGGTGTTGCCCTGCTCCAGCGCCAGATGCGCGTCGCCCAGCTGGTGCAGCACGCCCTGCGCCTGCGCCGCTGCGTGGTTGTAGTCGGGATGTCTGTCCCAGCCGTTATAGCCCGCCGAACTGCTGACCGGCGCGGTAGCGGCCACCGCCTCGACCGCCGCCATAGGGGAAATCAGGGCTGAAACCAGCACTACCGGAATCAATAATGTACGGGTGTTCATGGAAGTCTCCTTCGAATGCAGGCAAATCTGCCACCCTTGCTGATGCAACGAGCATGCCGACTTCACAAGCACATGAAATAAAACAGATTTATTATCTTTAGCCACTATTTTTCGGGGGTTTACAACCGCTGGAAACAGCCGCTGGGGGAATTGCGCCAGGCGCGCTTGCGGCGCCTGGCGCAGCAGATTGCAGGGTAAGACAGAGAGTCTGTAAACCGGAGATGACCCCCATCAGTCACGTCTGACTTGCACAAACTGTGTTTCTGTCACCAGCAGGCTGCCCAGTGCGCGTTCGACTTCATCGTTGGCAACTTTCAGATCAGGCTGCTGCGCCATCAAGGCATCACGCGCTGCGGCGATGTGCGTGCCGACATCCGACACCGACAAGTAAACGACATGCGACGTGACCACGTGCGTCTGCCGGTCGGCTGAGCGCACCGTTTTGCCCGCCCCGGACACAGCCAGCGCCTCATCGCTGCTGTTGACACACAGGGGCAGCAGTGCGGCGTCAGCCGACCCGGTTGCCGTTTCTGCGGGCATCATGCCGCACAGACCGGCATCCTGTGCCGCCGCAAATGCCAGCACCTGACGCGCCACCTCGGGCTTGCGTTGCGCCAGCGCCTGGTGCGCTTTGGCCAGATTTTCGAGCAAAGCCTGCGCCTGCGCCTCTGCCTTGGCGTAATCCGGATGACTGATAAAATTGCTGCAGGCAATCCGCTGACTGGACGCCGCAGTCGCGCTGACGATGTGCATCGGTCGCAACAGTGAAAAACACCAATGCAAAGGCTGGGATAAAAGAGGGGTATGCATGGAAACCTCCATGATGACTGGCAACACTGCCATCTGAAAGCCAAGCAGCTAACGTGCCGCTTTTTAATTAACTTATAAATAACAACAGGTTAAAAATAAAAAGCCGCGCTGGCAGCTTTAATTCCGCGCGCAATCTGCACCACCATTGGGCAAATCAACCCACCACGCCCCCAATCAATCCGGCTTTACTGCCGCGCGTTACGCAGATTCGACGGCGGCGACGCGGTGGTGAAATTGCAGCGCCACGGGTTGATGTCCAGCCCGCCGCGCCGGGTGTAGCGCGCGTACACCGCAAGTTTTTGCGGCTGGCACTGACGCAGGATGTCGACAAAAATGCGCTCGACGCATTGTTCGTGAAATTCGTTGTGGTTGCGGAAGCCGATCAGGTATTGCAGCAGGCCGGCCTGCTCGATCGGCGCGCCGATGTAGTGGATCTGCACGCTCGCCCAGTCCGGCTGGCCGGTCACCAGACAGTTGGATTTAAGCAGGTGCGACAGCAGCTTTTCTTCCACCGGCGCAGCGCTGGGGTGGGCGTGCAGCAGCGCCGGATTGGGGTCATAGCTGTCCACCTCGATATCCAGCCGATCCAGCAGCACGCCGTCGAGCTCGCCCAGTTTCAGGC
>DZDB01000086.1:2048-8159 GCA_022736605.1 Sideroxydans lithotrophicus | reverse complement strand
CCGCGCAAGGCCATCAGAAAATAAGGTTTAGACATGGCTACGAAAACAGCAGCTCGCGTTCGCAAGAAGGTTAAGAAGAATGTGGCAGAGGGTATTGCCCACATTCATGCTTCTTTCAACAACACGATTGTGACGATCACCGATCGTCAAGGTAATGCGCTTTCCTGGGCGACGGCGGGCGGTGCGGGCTTCAAGGGCTCGCGCAAATCGACTCCGTTTGCGGCACAGGTTGCGGCCGAAAATGCCGGAAAGATTGCGCAGGAATGTGGCGTTAAAAACCTGGAAGTTCGCATCAAGGGCCCGGGCCCTGGCCGCGAATCCACCGTTCGTGCATTGAATGCGCTGGGCTTCAAGATCCTGACGATCTCTGATGTGACCCCCATTCCGCACAACGGTTGCCGTCCTTCCAAAAAGCGTCGTATCTAATAGTAGGGAAAGTCATGGCTCGTAATCTTGATCCCAAATGCCGTCAGTGTCGCCGTGAAGGCGAGAAGCTCTTCCTCAAGGGCGAGAAATGTTTCACTGACAAATGCGCCATCGAGCGCCGCGCCTATGCCCCTGGCCAGCATGGTCAGAAAAGCGGTGCGCGTCTGTCCGGTTATGGCGTGCAGTTGCGTGAGAAGCAAAAAATCCGTCGTATCTACGGCGTTCTTGAAGGCCAGTTCCGTTTGACCTACAAGCGTGCAGACAGCCGCAAGGGTGTGACCGGCGAAAATCTGCTTTCAATGCTGGAGTCGCGTCTGGATTCGGTTTGTTATCGGATGGGTTTCGGCGCCTCGCGCACTGAAGCGCGTCAGGTTTTGCGCCACAACGGCATTACCGTGAACGGTCGTCGCGTCAATATTCCTTCGTATCAGGTGCGTGCCGGCGATGTGGTTGAGGTGGCTGAAAAGGCCAAGGCTCATTTGCGCATCAAGGCTGCAGCAGAAGCTACGGCAGCACGTGGCTATCCCGAGTGGGTCGAGGTGGATGCCAAGGCATTGAAGGGTACCTACAAGGCCGCTCCGCTTCGTTCGGAACTGCCGTCGACCATCAACGAATCTCTGGTCGTTGAGCTGTACTCCAAATAAGCTGGGCCGGTCTTGATGGCCAGGTGTTAAGGAATCGTACTTTATGCAAAGCGCAACGGAATTTCTCAAGCCACGTATTGTGGAAGTTGATCGTGCTTCACCGCTGCACGCTAAGGTCATCATGGAGCCTTTCGAGCGTGGCTACGGCCATACGCTCGGCAATGCGCTTCGTCGCATTCTCCTGTCATCCATGGTTGGCTATGCGCCGACTGAGGTGTCTATCAGTGGTGTCGTGCACGAGTATTCAACTATCGAGGGCGTTCAGGAAGATGTCGTCGACATTCTGCTGAATCTCAAGGGCATCGCATTCAAGATGCACGGCAAGTCTGAAGTCACTTTGAAAGTCAACAAAGCTGGCGAGGGCGTTGTCACGGCAGGCGATATTGAAGTGGGCCACGACATAGAGGTTCTGAACCCCGCTCACGTGATTGCTCACTTGACCAAGGGCGGCAAGCTGGACATGGAAATCAAGATCGAGGCTGGCCGCGGTTATCAGCCCGCCAGCGTGCGGAAGATTTCCGAGGAAACCCGCTCGGTGGGTTCCATCCTGCTGGATGCCTCGTTCAGCCCGATTCGTCGTGTTGCTTATTCGGTCGAAAGCGCGCGTGTGGAGCAGCGTACCGACCTTGACCGTCTGGTGATCGATATCGAAACCAACGGTGTGGTAGAGCCGGAAGAGGCGGTACGCACTGCTGCGCGCATTCTGGTCAATCAGTTGTCGGTCTTCGCTGATCTTGAAGGCACGCCGGCTGAGTCTGAACTGCCGCGTTCGCCGCAGGTCGATCCCTTGTTGCTGCGTCCGGTTGATGACCTTGAACTGACTGTCCGTTCAGCCAACTGCCTGAAAGCCGAAAACATCTACTTCATTGGTGACCTGATTCAGCGTTCCGAGTCGGAATTGCTGCGCACGCCTAACCTGGGCCGCAAGTCGCTGAATGAAATCAAGGATGTGCTGGCCTCGCGCAGCCTCTCATTGGGTATGCGTCTTGAGAACTGGCCGCCTGCAGGTCTCGAGCGTCCCTGATTTTTTAACCGCCACCCGATAATAAAGTGCGGGTCGCCCTGGCAGGCGACTTTGCCCAAGAATACATTTAAAAGGAATCGCCATGCGTCATCGTCAGTCAAACCGTAAACTCAACCGTACAACCAGCCATCGTCTGGCCATGTTTCGCAACATGACGGTGTCCCTGCTGAAGCACGAAGTCATCAAGACGACCCTGCCCAAAGCCAAGGAGTTGCGCCGTTTCGTCGAACCCCTGATTACTTTGGGTAAAGAGCCGAGCCTTGCCAACCATCGTCTTGCGTTCGACCGCATGCGTGACCGCGACATGGTGGTCAAGCTGTTTGCCGAACTGGGTCCGCGTTACAAAACCCGTCCGGGTGGTTATCTGCGCATCCTGAAGTTCGGTTTCCGCAATGGCGACAATGCGCCGATGGCATTGGTCGAACTGGTCGATCGCCCGGATAGCAGCGCCGTTGCTGTCGACGTCGAATAAGCTGCTGCACGCCTCATCCAAGTGAAAAAGCCGGGTTATCCCGGCTTTTTCATGTCCGCAATTTGGCCGCTGTACCGAGAGCGGCGGCTTGGGCATACTCCTTATAATTGTCTTCAAGGGTGCGGACTGTGATCGTTCTGTTTACGGATTTTGGCGCGCATGACCCCTATGTCGGGCAAATCAAGACACGATTGGCGCAGCTTGCACCCGCGCATCAGGTCATCGATCTGCTGCATGACGTGCCGGACTTCAATGCGCATGCCGGCGCCCATTTGCTGGCCGCGTTTGCCCAGGGTTTTCCGCCGGGAAGCGTCTTTGTTGCGGTAGTCGACCCGGGCGTGGGTACGCCGCGCGATGCGGTCGTGGTGCTGGCGGGGGGGCACTGGTTTGTCGGCCCGGATAATGGCCTGTTATCCGTCGTACATGCGCGCCACGCAGATGCCCGGCTGTGGCGCATCGACTGGCACCCCGCTGCGCTCTCTGCCACCTTTCATGGGCGCGACCTGTTCGCATTGATTGCAGCCGAGATCGCGCGCGGCGAGTTTCCCCATGACAAGCTGAGCCCGCTGGACAAACTTCAGGTCGAGTTCGACGCGGGCGACTTGCCCCGGGTGATCTACATCGATCATTACGGCAATGCCTGGACTGGCATACGCGGCGTGTTGAGCGATGCGCGTGTGCGGGCTACCGGCGAGACTTTCGTTCATGGCGAAAGCTTCGGCTTTGTCGCAAAGGGTGCGGGATTCTGGTTCATCAACAGCGTGGGGCTGCTGGAACTGGCAGTGAATCGGGGCAGTGCTGCTGCCAAGTTTGGGTTGAAAGTGGGCGATCCGGTTCAGGTGCAGCGTCTGAATTGATTCGTCCAGCAGGCTATAGGCCGATCAGCAAAGCACGGTAATCGTTGACGTTGGTGCGGGTCGGGCCGGTCACGACCAGATCGCCCAGCGCCGCAAAAAAAGCATGGCTATCGTGTCGGGCCAACAGGGTCTGCGGATCCACGCCCATCTCGGTTGCACGCTTCAGGGTGTCCGCGGTGATCAATGCGCCAGCGTTGTCTTCGCTGCCGTCGATGCCATCGGTGTCGCAGGCAATCGCTGCGGCTGGCAGGTCGCGCAGGGCCAGTGCAAGCGCCAGCAGATATTCGCTGTTGCGACCGCCGCGACCATGCTGCGGCCGCAGGGTGACCGTGGTTTCTCCTCCGGAAACAAGGGCAAGCGGGGTTCGCCGCCTCATTGCATGGGCCAGTGCCGCATGCTGCCGGGCAACGGTCTGGGCATCGCCGCTGACAGCGTCGGATAGCAGCACGGCCGGGATGCCCTGTTGCTGGAAATAGGCGGCCGCGGCTTCCAGGCTGTCGCGCGCACGGGCGATGATGCGGTTCTCCATCTGTCTGAAACAGGCATCGCCGGGTTTGGGTGTGTCGGGCTGAATCCCGTCGGCGCAGCTTTCGAGATGCTGCCTGACGCCTGCGGGCAGCGCGATCTGCAAACGCTGCAGCAGCGTTAATGCATCGCCGCAGGTCGTGGGATCGGGCGCACAGGGGCCTGAGGCGATGTGAGATGGGTCGTCGCCGACCACGTCGGAAATGATCAGGGCGAGACCGCGCGCGCCTTGGGCGGCTTGCGCCAGCCTGCCACCCGCCAGGCGAGTGAGATGTTTGCGGACGCTGTTGATGTCCTGGATGCCGGCGCCTGCGTGCAGCAGCGCCTTGGTGACCTGGCGCAACGCCTTCAAGGTCACGCCTGCGACCGGCGCGGCAAGCAGGCTGGAGCCGCCGCCCGAGATCAGCACCAGCAGCAGGTCGTCAGCCCCCAGTTGGCCGGCCAGATCGAGCATGCGCAAGGCCGCTGCTTCGCCGCGGCCGTCCGGCAGCGGATGGCTGGCCTCGATCACTTCAATGCGGCTGACAGCGTTAAGCCGGGCGGGCAGGCTGTGCTGGTAGCGGGTCACGACCAGGCCGGATAGCGGTGCGTCAGCCGGCCAGTGCGCTTCCACCGCAGCAGCCATGCTGGCGGCCGCTTTGCCGCCGCCAAGCACCAGCGTGCGCCCGCGTGGGGGGGCGGGAAGATGGGGCGGCAGGATATGGGCCGGGTTCGCAGCGGCAACGGCAGCATGGAACGAGCCCAGCAGCAGTTGGCGTATGCGTTCTGTTTGCATATAAACTCCCACGCTTGATTCGCAAGCCTTATTGCGCGCTTGCAAGACGAATTCAGGGTTGATCGATGCCATTCTTATCACATCTTTCCGGCCTTGCCGGACACAGGGCCGGCCAGCTACGCACGCTGTCCGGCGCAACAGCGATCAGCGTCATGGCGACCAGCCTCATTATGCTGGGATGCAGCGATAAGGACACGCACGAGAACGGCGCAACCCAGCCCCCCCAATCCGCTGCGGATGTTGCCCAAGTGGCGGTCAAACCGGCCTTGACGGTTGCCGCTACCACGCCGCAGCTGATCGAATGGCCGCGTGTGCTGACCAGCAACGGCAATGTCGCCGCCTGGCAGGAAGCGGTGATCAGCAGCGAAGCCAGCAATCTGCGCTTGACTGCGGTGCAGGTCAACGTGGGCGATCAGGTGAAAAAGGGCCAGGTGCTGGCACGCATGGCCAGCGACACCGTCGAGGCCGAATTGTCGCAAGCCCAGGCATCCGTTGCCGAGGCGGCGGCCATGCTGAGCGAGGCGCGCGCCAACGGCGATCGCGCGCGGCAGTATCAAAAGACCGGCTTTCTCAGCGCCCAGCAGATCAACCAGTACCTGACCGCAGAAAAGGCCGCAGTCGCCCGGCTCAATGCCGCAGGCGCGCGCCTGCAGACCGAGCAGCTGCGGCTGGCGCAAACCGTGGTGCGCGCGCCCGACGACGGCGTGATTTCGGCGCGCACCGCGACCATCGGTTCGCTTGCGCAGCCCGGGCAGGAATTGTTCCGCCTGATCCGTGGCAACCGGCTTGAATGGCGCGCCGAAGTCAGCGCCGCCGATCTGGCCAGGCTCAAGCCCGGGATGGCTGCGGCCCTGACTTCCCCGGATGGCAAACAGGTGCAGGGGCGCGTGCGCATGGTTGCGCCGACCGTCGATCCGCAAACCCTGAATGGTCTGGTGTACGTCGATCTGCCGCCGACGGCGTCGGACAACGGCCTGCGCGCCGGCATGTTCGCGCAGGGCGTGTTCGAACTGGGGCGCGCACGCGCCATGAGCTTGCCGCAATCCGCCGTGGTGTTGCGCGAGGGCTTCAGTTATGTGTTCCAGCTGGTTGGAGCAACCGGAACCGGGCAGGCCCGGGTGAGCCAGGTCAAGGTCGGCATCGGGCAGCGCCGCGGCGACCATATCGAGATCGTCGGCGGCATCCAGCCGGACGCCCGGGTTGTGGCCAGCGGTGCGGGCTTCCTGACCGACGGCGATGCGGTGCAGGTACTGGGTGCGGCGGCGGCCAGTCGCCCGCAGTAGTAGTTCAACGGTTCTCCTCCACCCGAGCAAGCTCAATCATGAACGTTTCTTCCTGGTCGATTAAAAACCCCATCCCGGCCGTGCTGCTGTTCGTCATGCTGACGC
>DZDB01000086.1:0-1948 GCA_022736605.1 Sideroxydans lithotrophicus | reverse complement strand
TCCTGGTCGATTAAAAACCCCATCCCGGCCGTGCTGCTGTTCGTCATGCTGACGCTGGCCGGCCTGATGGCGTTCAAGGCCATGAAGATCCAGCAGTTCCCGGATATCGATTTGCCGACCGTGACGGTGAGCGCCAGCTTGCCGGGCGCGGCGCCTGCCCAGCTCGAAACCGAAGTGGCGCGCAAGATCGAGAACGCGGTCGCCACCCTGCAAGGCATCAAGCATGTCTACACCAAGGTGCAGGATGGCACCGCCACCGTCACCGTCGAATTCCGCCTCGAAAAGCCCACTCAGGAAGCGGTCGACGATGTGCGCGATGCGCTGTCGCGCATCCGCGCCGACCTGCCGGGCGACTTGCGCGACCCGGTCATCTCGAAAGCGAATCTGGCCGGCGCGCCGATCCTGACCTACACCGTGTCGTCCAGTCGCATGGACGACGAAGCCTTGTCCTGGTTCGTCGACAACACGGTCACCAAGCGCATGCTCAGCGTACGCGGGGTGGGCGCGGTGGCGCGCGTCGGCGGCGTCGACCGCGAGGTGCGGGTGGAACTCGACCCGGCGCGCCTGCTGGCATTGAACGCCAGCGCCGCCGACATCTCGCGCCAGTTGCGGCAGATCCAGCAGGAAGCGTCGGGCGGTCGTGCCGACATGGGCGGTGCGGAACAGTCGGTGCGCACCATTGCCACGGTGGCTTCGGCCGGCGAACTGGCACGCATGGACATCGTGCTGCCGGATGGTCGCCGCGTCCAGCTCGATCAGGTGGCGACCGTCACCGACGGCGTCGCCGAACAGCGCTCGGCGGCGCTGCTCAACGGCAAGCCGGTGGTCGGCTTCGAGATCGTGCGCAGCCGCGGCGCGAGCGAAGTCGAGGTGGCCGACGGCGTGCGTGCCGCGCTGGCGAAGCTCAAGGCCGAACAGCCCGACATCACGATCACCGAGGCCTTCAATTTCGTCGATCCGGTGCAGGAAAACTTCGACGGCTCGATGGCGCTGCTGTTCGAAGGCGCGCTGCTGGCGGTGCTGGTGGTGTGGCTGTTTCTGCGCGACTGGCGCGCCACCCTGGTCGCCGCCACCGCGCTGCCGCTGTCGATGATCCCGGCTTTTGCCGCGATGCACCTGATGGGCTTCACGCTCAATGTGGTCACCCTGCTGTCGCTGTCGCTGGTGGTCGGCGTGCTGGTGGACGATGCGATCGTCGAGATCGAAAACATCATGCGCCACCTGCGCATGGGCAAAACGCCCTACCAGGCGGCGATGGAAGCGGCCGACGAAATCGGCATGGCGGTGATCGCCACCACCTTCACCCTGATCGCGGTGTTTTTGCCGACTGCCTTCATGAGCGGCGTGCCCGGCAAGTTCTTCGTGCAGTTCGGCTGGAGTGCGGCGATTGCGGTGTTTTTCTCGCTGGTGGTGGCGCGCATGCTGACGCCGATGATGGCGGCCTACCTGTTGAAGCCGCCGAAGAAGGACCATTCCGAGCCGCGCTGGTTGGGGGCTTACCTGAAATGGGCGGCGTGGTGCCTGCGCCATCGCGTCGTCACCCTGCTGGCGGCAGCAGGTTTTTTCTTCGGCTCGTTTGCGCTGGTGCCCTTGTTGCCGACCGGCTTCATCCCGCCGGACGACCTGTCGCAGACCCAGGTCTATCTGTCGCTGCCGCCCGGCAGCACCTTTGCCGAAACGCTGGCCGCGGCCGAACAGGCGCGCGCCATCGTGCAAAAGAATCCGCACGTGAAACTGGTTTACACCGCCATCGGTGGCGGCGCGGCGGGCTCCGACCCGTTCATGCCGCGCGGCGCGGCCGAAGTGCGCAAGGCCACGCTGACGATCAACATGACGCCGCGCGCGCAACGCGGCGGCGTCAAGAAACAGACGGTCGAGCGCGAACTGCGCGAGGCGCTGGCCGCGCTACCGGGCGCGCGCATCAACGTCGGATTTGGCGGCTCCAGCG
>DZDB01000085.1 GCA_022736605.1 Sideroxydans lithotrophicus | reverse complement strand
GGCCACAGGCCGTCCGGGTGAAAAATCTCCAGCAGCAGCCAGGATGACACGCCCAGTACGATGGCAAGCAGGGCGCCCTGGGTGCTGGCGCGTTTCCAGTAGAGGCCAAATACCAGCGGGATGAATGCCGCCACCAGCGTGATTTTGTAGGCATTTTCCACCATGTGGTAAATGCTCGCATCGACCTTGAGTGCGTACAGCGTGACCAGACAGGTAAACACCACCACGACGGCGCGCATGGCAAGCAATAAATGCCGGTCGGGCAGATGACTGATGAAGGGTTTGAGGATATTTTCTGTAAAGGTGACCGACGGTGCCAGCAGGGTGCCGCTGGCCGTGCTCATGATGGCTGACAGCAGTGCGCCGAAAAACATCACCTGCGCGAACACCGGCGTGTGGTTGAGGATCAGGGCGGGCAGGATATGTTGCGGATCGTTCGCCAGCAGGGTTTTGACCGAGGCCGGGTCGATCAGGGTGGCGGAATAGGCGAGAAAAATCGGGATGAAGGCAAACATGAAATACAGTACACCGCCCGATACCGCGCCAATGACGGCAGTGTTTTCGTTTTTGGCCGACATAACGCGCTGAAAGACGTCCTGCTGCGGAATCGAGCCAAACATCATCGTCACCCAGGCGGCGATGAAGGCCAGCACGTCGCGTGTTTGCAGCGCGGGCCAGAATTCGAATTTGCCCGCTACCTGCGCATGGTTGACCACGGTGGCGACACCGCCGACCTGGTCACTGATGATCCAGCCGATGTAGAGCATGCCCGCCACGATGATGATCATCTGGAAAAAATCGGTCAGCGCCACCGACCACATGCCGCCGAACAGGGTGTAGGCAAGCACGATGGCCGCACCGATGATCATCCCGTGCGGCGCTGAGATGGCGCCGTGGCTGAGCAGCGAAAACACCAGGCCGAGCGCGGTAAGCTGTGCCGCGACCCAGCCCAGATACGAAATCACGATGGCGAGGCTGGTGAGGAGTTCGACCGTGCGACCGTAACGCTGACGGTAATAGTCGCCGATGGTGAGCAGGTTCATGCGGTACAGCTTGCGCGCAAAAAACAGGCCGACCAGCACCAGACACATGCTGGCACCGAATGGATCAGCGACGATGCCTTTTAGGCCGTCTTGCAGGAAAGTAGCGGAACTGCCAAGCACGGTTTCCGAGCCGAACCAGGTCGCGAATACGGTCGCAATGACGATATACAGCGGCAGTGAACGCCCGGCTACGACATAGTCACGGGCGCTGTGAACCCGTCGGGCGGCGTATATCCCGATACCGATCGAGACCAGCAGATAGAGTCCTACGAATCCAACAAGCATGGTGTATTTTGAAAGGATTATTGTGTGAGCAGCGTGTACCCGGCCAGCGCGGCGAGAATGGCGAGGAGCAGGGCAATGACAGTCAATATGCGCTGCTGCCGCGCTTGTCCGGCGCTGATCTGTTGTGCCAGCGCGGCCAGATCGGCGCTGCTGTCGCGTGCCAGATAGCTATGCGCCAGGCGCGGCAATTGTGGTAACAGCGTCGCCCAGCGCGGCGCTTCGTGTTTGAGCGAGCGGATTGCCCCGCGCCAGCCGACCTGCTCGTTCATCCAGCGTTCAAGAAACGGCTTGGCGGTTTTCCACAAGTCCAGCTCCGGGTCGAGTTGACGCCCCAGGCCTTCGATGTTGAGCAGGGTTTTTTGCAGCAACACCAGTTGCGGCTGGATTTCCATGTTGAAGCGACGCGAGGTCTGGAACAGGCGCAACAAGACCTTGCCGAACGAAATCTCTTTCAAGGGCCGGTCGAACACCGGTTCACACACCGCGCGGATGGCGGCTTCAAATTCGTCTACCCGGGTATCGGCCGGGGTCCAGCCGGCATCGACGTGAGCCTGCGCGACAGCGCGGTAATCGCGCTGGAAAAACGCCAGAAAATTCTGCGCCAGGTAATTTTTATCAACTTCGGTAAGCGTACCCATGATGCCGAAATCCAGCGCGATATACTGCCCCTGCGCGTTGACCTGGATATTGCCGGGGTGCATGTCGGCGTGGAAAAACGTGTCGCGGAACACCTGGGTGAAGAAGATTTCGACGCCCGACATGGCGAGCTTGGGAATATCCACACCCATGCTGCGCAAGGTATCGGCCTGGCTGATCGGCACGCCTTTCATGCGCTCCATCACCATCACTTCGGTCTCGCAATAATCCCAGTAGACTTCGGGCACGATGAGCAGTTTGGAGCCTTCGAAATTGCGCCGCAATTGCGAGCAGTTGGACGCCTCGCGCATCAGGTCCAGCTCGTCGAACAGCGTCTTGCGGAATTCTGCGACCACCTCGCGGGGATGCAGGCGGCGACCATCGGCGAACAGTTTTTCCACCAGCATGGCGGCGGCTTCGAGCAGACCAAGATCGTGGTCGATGATGTCTGCCAGGCCGGGGCGCAGCACCTTCACTGCGGCTTCGGTGCCGTCCTTGAGCACGGCGAAATGCACCTGCGCCATCGACGCGCTGGCGACCGGTTCGGCGTCAAACTGGGCAAATACCTGCTCCACCGGACGGCCATACGCGCGTTGCAAAATGTCGCGCACCTGCGCCGCCGGGAATGGCGGCACGCGGTCCTGCAACCGCGCCAGCTCGTCAGCAATGTCGGGCGGCATCAAGTCGCGGCGAGTCGACAGCATCTGGCCGAATTTGACGAAAATCGGCCCCAATGCTTCAAGCGCACGGCGCAGGCGCACCGCACGCGGCTCGGAAAGATGGCGCCAGAACAGCGTGGTCTTGACCAGCCAGCGCAAGGCACGCACGCGTTCGTGACCGAGGAAAAATTCGTCCAGGCCGAAACGCAGCGCGACCCAGACGATGGTAATCAGGCGAAACAGGCGCATGGTTTAAGATTTTTCAGAGAATAACTGCAGGCGTTTTTCCAGCCGGGCAGTCTGGTCGCGCACGGCATCAACTTCGGCCACAAAAGCGGCAACGTGGTGGCGTTTGACCAGCAGTGGAGATTCTTCGGTGGCGTATTCGGTGAACATGCGCTGCACGCTGTCCAGGGCGTTACGTTGCCACGCTTGTGCGCTGTGCACGCCTGCTGCCAGGCGGTGTGCGGCGATATCGCCGAACACCCGGCTGAGGTCAGCTTCCATGTCCCATTCGAGGTCACGGAATACGCTGCCGAGGGCAGCGGCGAATTGCGCATCGCCGTCAATGACGACGCTGCGCAACGCCATCGGATCGCGTGCGGCAATGCGTGCCAGCAGCAGCGGGCTGAGGCGCAGCGTGGCGGCAGGGGTGGTGTCGGGCGCAGCGACCTCGAACAGGCCATCTGCGCTGACTGCCAGTGCCACGCTGAACGGAAATACATCGACGACAAAGCCGTATCCGGCGTAAGGCTGCAACCGCGCGGGCGCCCAGCCACCCTGGCGCAACAGGTGATTGAGGGGCGGCA
Source organism: Sideroxydans lithotrophicus (assembly GCA_022736605.1). GTDB lineage: Bacteria > Pseudomonadota > Gammaproteobacteria > Burkholderiales > Sulfuriferulaceae > Sulfuriferula. The sequence continues at coordinate 5,041 of DZDB01000085.1, read as the reverse complement.
ACACAGCCGAGGCAGACCAGCCGGACAGCATCAGAACTTGTAGCCCTTGTGCAGCGCGACCACGCCACCGCTGAGATTGAAGTAATCAACTTTGGCGAAGCCTGCAGTTTCCATCATGGCCTTGAGGGTTGCCTGATCCGGGTGCATGCGGATCGATTCGGCCAGATACTGGTAACTGTCGGCGTCTTTGGCGACCAGCTTGCCCATGAATGGCAGCAGCTTGAATGAGTAGGCATCGTACAGCGGCGCCAGCGGTTTCCAGATTTTGGAGAACTCCAGCACCAGCAGGCGGCCACCGGGACGCAGCACGCGGTACATGTCGGCCAGTGCGGCGTCCTTGTGGGTCATGTTACGCAGGCCGAAGGCGACGCTGACGCAATCGAAATAATTGTCCGGAAACGGCAGTTTTTCGCCGTTGCACTGCGCGACGGGGATGGCTTGGCCTTCATCGAGCATGCGGTCGCGGCCGACCGTCAGCATCGAGCTGTTGATGTCGGTGAGCCAGACCTGACCGCTGTCGCCGACTTTTTTCAGGAACAGGCGGGTGAGGTCGGCGGTACCCCCGGCGACGTCGAGCACGCGATTGCCCGGTTTGACGCCTGATGTTTCAATGGTGAAGCGCTTCCAGGCGCGGTGCAGACCCGCCGACATGAGGTCGTTCATCAGGTCGTAGCGCTGCGCAACCGAGTGGAAAACCTCGGCGACTTTGCCAGCTTTTTCGGATTCGGCAACGGTCTTGAAACCAAAGTGGGTGTTGTTGTCCATCGCGGCGGGAATGTGCAGTCAAAACAGACAGAATCATAACTGACGCGGGGGTTAAACGGAAACCAATCGGCTGTCACAGTTTTGTCATAAGCTTGTCATAAGATGCGCTAACGCTATTCATTGGAGTCAGGCATGGCTGCGACAATATTATTGGTAGAAGACGAGCCGGGTATCCAGGAGCTGGTCAAATTCAATCTGGCACAAGGCGGCCACGCCGTGATGTGTGCAGATTCAGCCGAACAGGCGGTTGGCATGGTACGCGACACCTTGCCGGATCTGGTGTTGCTCGACTGGATGCTGCCGGGTATGAGCGGCATTGAACTGGCCAAAAAATTTCGTGCCGATACGCGCATGAAGCACGTGCCGATCATCATGCTGACGGCACGCGGCGACGAACGTGACAAGGTGCTGGGACTGGAAACCGGCGCCGACGATTACATCACCAAGCCGTTTTCGCCGCGCGAACTGTCGGCGCGCATCAAGGCGGTGCTGCGTCGCCGTGCGCCGCAAATGACCGAAGACAAGGTGGAAATCCGCGGCCTGAGCCTTGATCCGGTGAGTCACCGTGTCACCGGTGACGGTACCCCGGTCGAGCTGGGGCCGACCGAGTTCCGGTTACTGCATTTCATGATGACGCACCCGGAGCGGGTGTATTCGCGCGCCCAACTGCTGGATCACGTTTGGGGCGACCATGTGTTTGTCGAAGAGCGTACCGTGGACGTGCATATTCGCCGCCTGCGGCTGGCGCTGGAACCGACCCGCCACGAGAACCTGATCGATACGGTACGCGGCGCAGGCTACCGTTTGTCGACCCAACCCGCCTGATACAATGGCTGCCCGCATTGACTGGCAGGCAACGTAGTGTTTGATTTCTGGTGGCGTCCCCTGCTGGTGCTGGGGGGAATATTGGTTGCGGCGCTGATCGTCGGCATGGTGTTGGGCGTGAACAGCGCGGTCGCGGTGCTGTTGCTTGGCGTGCTCGCTTATCTCGGCTACCACCTGTATCAGATGGCAGCGCTGACGCGCTGGCTGGAACAGGGAGAGCGCGACGGCATGCCGCAGGCACGCGGTGCGTGGGATGATATTTTCTACGGGCTGGAGCGCCAGTTGCGGCGCCAGAAACGCAGCGCCAACAAGCTCACTGCCGTGCTGGAGCGGTTCGAGCACGCCGCACAGGCAATTCCGGATGGCATTGTCATGCTCAACGGTACCGATCAGATTGATTGGTTCAACCCCGCAGCCAGCCGCCATTTCGGGCTGGACGATGCCGCTGACCGCGGTCAGTTCATCGGTTATCTGATCCGTCAGGTGCCGTTTCACGATTATCTGGCGGGGCATAACTACAGCGAAGCGCTGGTGATGAAATCGCCTGCCAGCCGTGATGTCACCCTGTCAGTGCAATTGGTGCCGTTCGGCGACAAGCGCAAGATGCTGATTTCGCGTGATATCACGCAAATTGAACTGCTGGAGGCGATGCGCCGCGACTTTGTCGCCAACGTCTCGCACGAATTGCGCACACCGCTGACCGTGGTTGGCGGCTTCCTCGAAACCTTCTCCGATATGGAGCACATCAATCCGGTCGATTTCCGTCGCTACAGTGATTTGATGCAGCAGCAAACCGAGCGTATGCGCATGCTGGTTGAAGATCTGCTGACCCTGTCACGGCTCGAAAGCCCGCAAAACCGCTTGCAGGAATCCGAGGTCGATGTGCCCGCATTGGTGCAATCGCTGTATCAGGAAGCGCACAGCCTGAGCGCCGGGCGGCATCACATCGAGCTGGTGCTGACAGCGACCCACTGGGTTAAAGGCAACCCCGACGAGCTGCGCAGCGCATTGGGCAATCTGGTCAGCAATGCGGTGCGTTACACACCCAAAGACGGTCATATCAGCCTGCATTGGGAAGTGCAGGGTGGCGAAGTGTGTTTTCGCGTGCGCGACAGCGGCGATGGCATCGAGGCGCATCATATTCCGCGTCTGACCGAACGTTTTTACCGGGTCGACCGTGGCCGTTCGCGCGAAACCGGCGGCACCGGGCTGGGGCTGGCCATCGTCAAGCACGTGGTCACGCGTCACCAGGCGCGTTTGATGATCGACAGCCAGGTGGGTAAAGGCAGCTGTTTTGCCGTGTGCTTTCCGGCCAGCCGTTTGATCGCGCCGGTTACAGCTTCTGTGCCAGCGCTGACTTGAGCACACTGGCAATCAGGTTGAGCTGCGCCTGAGGCCGCGATTCGCGCTGTGGCGCAGCCCACACTGGCTGCGGAAAATGGCGATCATCGACAAAGCGCGGAATCACATGCCAGTGCAGGTGTGGCGTCAGATTGCCCAGGCTGGCAAGATTGATCTTGTCGGGTTTCATCACTTGTCGTACAGCGGCTTCGGTGCCAAATACCACGCGCATCAGGCGGTTTTGCTGCACCGCGCTCAGGTCGCTCATTTCCTTCACGTGGGCCTGCAAAATCACCCGGCAAAAGCCCGGATAATCAGCGTCATCGACCAGTACCACGCGACAAAACGCGTCCTGCCATAGCACTTCGCCGCCGGGACTGTTGCACAGTTCGCAGGTTTCCATTAATTTTTCCCTGAATGAAGCATTTGTACGCGCGTGACGTCAACTGCACGGTGCGCGATCGCGTTGCATGGATTTTACGCTGGGGAAACAGGCGAAGTGACCACCGATCTGCAAAAAAATGCCCTCGGGCTGCTTGAGTCGACCATCATGGGTGTGGCGGGTACCGCGCCGGTGTTTTCCATCGCCGCCACCAGCGCCACGCTGATGGCAGCGGTCGGTGTGCTGTCACCGGCGAGTCTGCTGTATTGCGGGCTGATCATGTTTGGCGTGACCTTCGCCTATATGTATCTGAACCGGCTCGACGCCAATGCGGGTGCGTCCTACGCCTGGTTGTCCAGCGTGTTTCATCCGGTGCTGGGTTTTTTGTCGGGCTGGGCGCTGTTGGTGGCTTCGGCGATTTTCATGGTGTCCGGCACCATCCCGGCAGCCACCGCCACGCTGTCGCTGGTGGCGCCGCAATGGGTCACGCACACCGGCATGGTGGCGCTGGTGGCGGCGGGCTGGCTGCTGCTGGTGAGCGCCGTCATCATCAAGGGCATCAAGCTCACCAGTTATGTGCAGGTGGCGATGACAGTGATTGAGCTGGCGATTGTGCTGGTGATCCTGGTAGTGGCCTGGCTCAAGTTCAGCGCCCATCCGGCGCACGCCATTTCGTGGGCATTGTTCAACCCGACCGGATTCACGCCACAGTTGTTTACGGTAGGCGCGCTGACGGCGTTGTTCTTCTTCTGGGGCTGGGATGTCACGGTCAATCTGAACGAGGAAACCCGCGATGGCTCGCGCATTGCCGGACTGAGCTCGCTGCTGGCGATGGTATTGATCATGGCGCTGTTCGTGCTGTTTGCGCTGGCCACGCTGATGGTGCTGAGCGATCAGGAAATCCAGGCGTCGGGCACCAATGTCGTGCTGGCAATCGCCGAAAAGCTGTTTCCTGCGCCGTGGAGCTATCTCGCCGTGGTGGCGGTGATGCTCAGCACGGTCGGTACGCTGGAAACCTCGATCCTGCAATTCAGCCGCACGCTGTTCGCGCAGAGCCGGGATTTCATGCTGCACCCACGTTATGCCCGGCTGCACCCGCGCTGGAATACGCCGTGGATTGCCACCGGCGTGATTACCCTGTTTGGCCTGCTGTTGCTGCTGCTGTCATCCGGCATCCCGACGGTCAGCCAGATCGTGCAGGATTCGGTCAATGCCATCGGCTTTCAGGCTGCGTTCTACTATGGGCTGGCGTGCTTCGCCTGTGTCTGGCACGTTTGGCGGTATCAGCCGAAAACGGCTTATAACGTGGTGTTCCTGATGCTGTGGCCGCTCGGCAGCGCGCTGTTTTTGTGGTTTGTCGGCGTGGTCAGCCTGCCCACTTTCAATCACACCAGTCAGGTGGTGGCAGTCGGCGGTATTTTGATCGGATTGCTGCCGTTATGGCTCAACCGCCACTTGCGCCGGGCAGCCGCGCTGGCGGGTTAATCCGCCTTTCTCTACCAGATTCACCCCGCATGGCCGCTCAGTTTTGGCTGGGTGGTGCGGTTGGAACTGGAATCCGCCGATATTCGCTGCACACTGCCCCCTCCTGCGCCAAGGGCAGTCCGAAGGACCGGTACAGTGGGGTGCCCTTCTCTTTGGTTACTTTCTCTTGGGCAAGCAAGAGAACAGGGACTTGCCGCCGGGCAACCCCGGCCTGACCATACCAAATCAACGCCTGAAATGTTG
>DZDB01000084.1 GCA_022736605.1 Sideroxydans lithotrophicus | reverse complement strand
TGTGCATGATGTCGGACGGACAGATATCCACGCACTCGCCGCAGCCATCGCAGCGTGTCATGTATGTGAAGGTGGGCATCGCTTGCCTCCGGGAGAAGTGGGTTCGGGCAGGCTGGATGAGCCGTCAGCGTCCTCCACACGGCGCTGCAGCGCCACCACCGGCTTGTAAAACATGTGGGCGAATTTGGACCACGGCACGGTGACAAACAGCAGCGTGGTGAACAGCAGATACAGCGCGGCAAACAGCCCGGTGGCGATCAGGTTGCCCGCCAGTGCGACGATGTCGAACAGCAGCGCAAACGTCACGCTCGCCAGCAGCAGGACGATGAACAGGTCGGCGCGGACCAGCCGCCAGCGTGAATGGCCGTCATGCGTGACGTTAACGCGCAGAAACAGGAAAAACCAGTAGCCGCCGAGCAGCGTCAGCAGCGCGCCGAGATGCCAGAGCAGCGGCCACAGCGGCGGTGCCGGGACGCTCGCGTAGCCGAATACCAGCATGACCGTGCTGACCACATACAGCACGAAGCCATAAAACATCAGCACATGGGAAACACGCCGCTGCCAGTTGCAGAATTCGCCAAATGTTGCGATATCGTGGCTGATGGTTTTGGCGACGATGGCGATAAGCGCTGCGAAATCGGGCGGGTGGCGGGTGGCTGCCCGGGCATGCCGTCGATCCTGCCTGAAGAAAGTGAGTTTTTTGTCGTGCAGCACGTCGTACAGCGTGCCAAACACCACCGCCAGCAGCATTAATACGATATAACCCTGCATGAAGCCGGGCGTGAGCAGCGTATTCAAAGCGGTGAAAGGGTTGGCGGTGAACATCATGGCCTCGTATTGCCGGTTGGCTCAGCCTGACGGAATCGGAACCGGATAATCAGGCACTGATTTCACGCTAGCACGGATCGGCGGCATGTCAATTCAGTTACGCCGATAGCTTTAGGCGTGGCAGGTTTCAGGCGTTGCGTCCGGTCTCCAGCCAGCGCGCGCAGTCTGCGCCCAGTTCCTGGATCGCGCGCGCTTCGTATGCGGCTGATTCTTCTGTTGTGAGCGTGTCCACCCAGCGACCATTCACGCCCTTGTTGATGAAGGTTTCCGCGCCGCCGTCCCAGAACGCGCCACCGAGTGGCACGCTCTTGGTGGCATTTTTCTTCATCCAGTCAAACGTGCAGTATTCGACGATCTGCGGCCAGCGCGTTTCATCAATCGGGATGTCGAGGAACGCGGCGATGCGGCGCATCTCGCCCGGCATGTCGCGTTTCAGGTCATTGAAATGCACCAGCATGACGTTGGGCAGGTCGCGGATCGCCCACCAGCTGCGCAAGTGGTGCCAGAACGGCCAGAACGGGTGGCCGTCGCGCGTCATCCAGTCGTGCCAGTAGTCGCGGATGTCGGCGGGTGGCGGTGCGATGGGCGGGCCGACGCGCCCCGGCGTGTCGTTGAGCGCGGCGTACCAGGCGGCGTTGGCGTTGAGGTGGTGGTTGTACAGGCTCCACAGCACGTCACGGCCGTCGCGGCCGATGTAGAGGTATTTGGCCTGGGGTGAAAACACCAGCGCATCGACCGGCAGGTGGGTTTTGAGCATGCGCCGACCGGTTTGCGCCTCGACTTCGGGCAGCTTGATTGCCTTCGGTGGCACGCGCAGATCGAGCCAGGGTGACAGTTCAGCAACAGCCAGTTCCGGGTCGCCGCCGTGCAGCATCTGCGCGATGATCTGCTGCATCCATGTCGTGCCGGATTTGGCGTAAGTGGCGATGATGATGTCATCGTCGCGGAAGTGGAAGTCGTTCCAGATGGTCGAATCGAAATGGTGATTGTGCAGCTCGCGGGTTTTCACCGGCCAGGCCGTTGATACGGCGTTCATTGCACTACCTGCTTCGGCAGATTTTTCGGCGTGAGATCGAAATACGGCGTCGCTACAATGCCCCCAGGTGGCACGTAGGCGGGTACAGGCACACCTTTGGCACCGAGGTGCTTGATGTAGCGGTAAATTGATTTCAGATCCCGGTCCGTCATGGCGCGGAGCGAGGGCCCTGGCATCGGCGGTCTGAACGGCTGGCGAGCGCGGGCGACCCAGGCTTTTTCGTCCATTTGCTGCACCAGCAGGCGTAAATTGGCGGGATAAGTGGTGCCCCACGGGCCTTGCCAGCCCATCGCATCGCCAGCCAGCCAGTCGACTTCAGGGATATGACCGTCTTTCTGCATGTAGCCAGCGGTGTGGCAATCGTTGCAGCCGCTGGTGGCGATCAGATAACGACCGTGGCGGATATCGGCCTGATTGATTGCCAGGACCGGGGATGCGCTTGCCAACAACAGCGTAGCCAGCATGAAAGTCGATTTCATGATCACTCCTTGCGTGTAAGTGGGTACACGCCGCACCCTGCACCCTGAATACAGCATAGGACAATCTGATGGAATGTGTTGTTAAAACCGGGTTGGCGCAAGCCTCAATTTTGACTGAACCGAACCATCAGACTGCCAGGATCAACATCGCAGCCAGCCCGCCGCCCGGACGGTTTTCCAGCCGTAATTCGCCACCTCCCCGGGTTGCAATCCGCTCGACGATGGCCAGGCCCAGGCCCACACCCGTTGCGCCGGTACGTGCTGCGTCGACGCGGTAAAACGGTTGTTTGACCTGTTCCAGCTGCCCTGGCGCGAGGCCGGGGCCACAATCCATGACACTGAAACTGACTTTCCCCGGCGCGCGTGCCAGTATCAGGCTGAACGGCGGGCTGCCATAACGCAGGGCATTTTCGATCAGATTGGTGAGTGCGCGTTGCAGTGCAATGCCATTGAGCCGGGCGCATCCGGCTTGTCCTTGCACGCCGATTTCAATCCCCCGGTTGCGGTATTCGGCTACCAGGGTCGCGATCAACGCATCGAGGTCGATATCGATACTGGCAGCGGCGTCGTCGGGGCGCACAAAATCCATGAACTGGCGCGTCATGGCGCTGATGGCGTCGATGTCCTGAATCATCAAGCTGCGTTCGGTTTCGTCCGCAACTGCCATTTCCACTGCCAGTTGCAAGCGCGCCAGCGGGGTACGCAGATCGTGTGAAATACCCGCCAACATCAGCGCACGATTGTGTTCCAGCGTGGCGAGTGCCCGTGCCATGCGGTTGAATGATATGCCGAGTGTGGCGATTTCGTCGGCACCGGATTCATCCAGGCGCTCATCAAAATGCCCCTGACCGATATGCAGTGCGGCCTGCGCAGCGTGTTTGAGCGGACGGTTGATGCGTGCCACCACGATCCAGCCCCCGGCGAAAGACAGCAGCAGGGTCAGTGTGCCCCAGCCCAGCCATTGCCAGGGCAGGCCGACATGGGCAGCGCTGCGCGGCAATACCAGCCAGTAATCATCCGGGCCGATGGAAAAACTGACCCACAGGGCTTCATCATCCGCTTCGTCGGCGGTCATGAGCGTGTCGCTGCCGAGTCGAAGCCTGATCTCGTTTTGTACCAGACGCAAATAAGGGCTGCCGGGCGCAGGCAGCAGGGCGTCTTCCGGTGCCATTGGGATAATCCGTATGCCTTGTTTGTGCGACAGGTCTTGCAGTAGTGCCTGGCGCCGATCCGGCTGGGCGGCCAATAGGGCGGCGCGGGTCAGATTGACGATGGCGGCGACACGGGCTGCCTGCTGCTCAGCACGGGGTTCGCGTTCGTACAGGGCAAACAGGCCAAGCCAGGCGATCAGACTGAGCCCCAGTAGCATGCCGATCAGCACGACGGTGCGCGCCAGCAGGGAATTGAGTCGCCAATGGCGCAGCATCAGTCCGGCACAAACACGTAGCCATAACCGCGCACGGTCTGGATGTAGCGCGGCGCGGCCGGATCGACTTCGACGAGCTTGCGCAGGCGCGAGATCTGTACGTCAATGCTGCGATCGTAGGCGCCGTGTTCGCGACCCCGCGCCAGTTCCATCAGCCGTTCGCGCGAGAGCGAGTGGCGCGGGTGCTCGATCAGGGTTTTCAGCACTGCGAATTCCCCGCCGGTGAGGGGCAATTTGTGCGCGCCGCGATACAGTTCGCGGCTATGCAGTTGCAGGGTAAATTCGCCGAAGCAGGCGGTTGCATTTTCCGGATGCGGCGCGCCGGGCAGGGTAACCGGTCGACGTCGTAGCATGGCGCGCAGGCGGGCAGACAGTTCACGTGGATTGAACGGCTTGGGCAGATAGTCATCGGCGCCCATTTCCAGCCCGATGATGCGATCGATTTCGTCGTCTTTTGCAGTCAGCATCAGAATCGATAATGCCGGTCGCTGGGTTTGCAGGCGGCGACAGATCGACAGGCCATCTTCGCCTGGCAGCATCAGGTCGAGCACCAGCCCGTCAAAGTGTTCGCGCGCCAGCAATTGATCGAGCGCCTTGCCGTCGGCGACACAGCGTACTGCGAAGCCCTGCCCGGTCAGGTAGCGATCAAGCAGGTCACGCAGGCGCGGGTCGTCGTCAACGACCAGTATTTTTTGCGGGCTGGTATCCATGGCATAAGCTTATTGTAAAAATCCGGCGCAATTGTTTCGAAATGTTGCCAGACCTTATAACGGTCATAAAACCTTACAATTTATCCTGTTGCAGACAAACCCTGGTTACATCTACAGCCCAGAATGCGAAGCGTACCCGGCAACCGCAGGGACACAACCAGAGGAGAAATACCATGCAAAACCATTTGACTAAAGTAATGTTGGGCGCAACCCTAGGCCTGAGTATTCTGATTTCCGGCGTTGCCGCCGCCCAGCCCGGAACACGTGACCCGGGTGTCAATCATCGTCAGTATCATCAGTCACAGCGCATCGGGCAAGGCGTAAGATCCGGTGAGCTGACGCGTTCCGAGGCGCAGTCGTTGCGCCAGGGGCGGCGTGATATCCGGCAGCAAGAACATGCCTATAAAGCCGATGGTGTGATGACCGGCGCCGAGCGCCGTGATCTGCATCAGGATCTGAATGCCCAGAGTCGGGCCATTTATCAAGACAAACACAATGATGAAACACGCAATCCCTGATGCCCTCAGGAGCCGGCTGTGATTAAGCCGTGGCTGGTTGGCGTGCTGGCCATGCTATGGCTGGCTGGCGCGCAGGCAGCGCCGGACGAGGGTTCGGGCTTTGGCTATCGTGCGCAGGACTGGCGCCAGCTGCGCGAGGATGTCGATGCTTCGGCGCAGCGTCCCGGTGGCGATATCGAAGCGCGTCGCCGGGCGCTAATCGCGCGCGCGCGGGCACGCTTTGCTGCGGCTGACACCGATGGTAGCGGCGGCTTGAGTCGCGCCGAATTCAGCCGTTTTCGTCCGGCGCTGGCGCGTTTTTTTGATCAGATCGACGCTAACCACGATGGTCGGGTGACCGAACAGGAATTGATCGAAGCGTGGCAAAATCGCCGTCAATTGCGCGGGCAGGCACGGGGACAATAGACCACATACCTGGTCGGGACGTGCTATTCGATCACGCAGTCAGTTGCCGTATCATGCGCCAAGCTGGCGCTGATGAAACGCGAAATGGTCTTCAATGAAACTGCTGATGAAGTAATAGCTGTGGTCGTAGCCCGCATGGCGGCGCAGTGTCAATGGTTGACTGGCTTGCTGGCAGGCGGTTTCGAAGCGTTCCGGCAGCAGTTGTGCCTGCAAAAACTTGTCGCCCAGCCCCTGGTCGATGAGGATGCCGTGCGGAAACGGCGTGCGGCGGCTTGTCATCAAGGCGCTGGCGTCGTAATCCAGCCAGGCAGTCTGATCGTTGCCCAAGTAGTTTGAAAAGGCTTTTTGCCCCCACGCGCACTGCGTTGGCGCGACCACCGGTGCGAATGCCGACACCGAGTGGAATAGATCGGGGTGACGCAAGGCCAGCACCAGCGCGCCATGGCCGCCCATGGAGTGACCGAATACGCCGATGCGGTCGGCGCGTGCCGGGAAATTCCCCACAATCAGATCGCGCAGTTCTTCGGTGATGTAACTTTCCATCCGGAAGTGCGCCTGCCACGGCACCTGTGTTGCATCCAGATAAAACCCCGCGCCCTCGCCGAAATCCCAGTCAGTTGTCGCGCCTGCAATACCGGTATCGCGCGGGCTGGTATCGGGCGTCACCAGCAGGATGCCGTGCTGCGCGGCAAACCGTTGCGCCCCGGCTTTGGTCATGAAGGTTTCTTCATTGCAGGTCAGTCCGGCCAGATAAAACAGTACCGGCACTGCGTGGTGTTTCGCCTGCGGCGGCTGGTACACCGAAAAGCGCATGGGCAGGCCGATGGCGCTGGAGGGATGGCGGTAAAAGCCCTGGGTACCGCCAAAGCAGGCGTGTTCGCTGGTGCAATCGAGCATAATTGGCGTGGTGTGGTCGGGCAGGATGATACGGCTTAAATTGGTTCGTCAGCTACCAGCGGCTGCATTTCTGTGAGCAGCGTTTCGGGGGCAATATCCTGCTCATGTGGCCAAGTGATGGCGCCAAACAGAATGCCTACCTGATTGAAGTAATGCACGTCGCGCAACTCACGAAATACACCCCGATCCAGATAGGGTTTCAAATCGAATATACCCTTCCGACCATCGTTGATTTCGACATAAATCCGATAGTCGGACAGGGGTTTGACAAGTTTTGCATCCCAGTACATGGCTACCTCACAGCGGATCAATTTTGTAGGGGCTCTCGCCGTTGACGGCAAGCTCCCAATCCGCCAGTAGTTCATCCCGGTGCAGTTCTATCCAGGCTTGCACCAGCCGTAACTGCTTGCGCGGGAGTTCACCCGACAGAATCTCGCCGTCTTCAATGCCCATAGAGGCTTCGAATTCAGCATATTTTGCATGAATGTGTGCCAGATTATGGTGTTTATTATCAATCAGATAAAGCCTGATGATAATGCCGTAAAACATCGAGATGATAGGCATGCGTTTAATCCTCTAAATCAATAAATCACCACCGAGCGGATCGATTCGCCGCTTTTCATCAGGTCAAAGCCGTGGTTGATCTGGTCGAGCGTGAGGCGGTGGGTAATCAGGTCGTCGATATTGAGTTTGCCATCCATGTACCAGTCGACGATCTTGGGCACGTCGGTGCGGCCGCGCGCGCCGCCGAAGGCCGAGCCTTTCCACACCCGTCCGGTGACAAGCTGGAACGGGCGCGTGCTGATTTCCTCGCCAGCGGCGGCAACGCCGATGATGATCGATTGCCCCCAGCCCTTGTGACAGCACTCCAGCGACTGGCGCATGGTGTGGATGTTGCCGATGCATTCGAAGCTGTAATCGGCGCCGCCGTCGGTCAGCGCGATGATGTGGTCGACCACGTTGGCAACGTCTTTGGGATTGATGAAGTCGGTCATGCCGAACTGGCGCGCCATCGCTTCGCGCGCCGGGTTGAGATCGACGCCGATGATCTTGTTGGCGCCGACCATGCGCGCGGCCTGGATGACGTTCAGGCCGATGCCGCCGAGGCCGAACACCACCACATTGGCACCGGCTTCGACCTTGGCGGTGAACAGCACTGCGCCGACGCCGGTGGTGACGCCGCAGCCGATGTAGCAGACCTTGTCGAACGGCGCGTCTTCGCGGATTTTGGCCAGTGCAATTTCCGGCACGACGATGTAATTCGAAAAAGTGGAGGTGCCCATGTAGTGGAAAATCGGTTTGCCATCTATGGAAAAACGGCTGGTCGCATCCGGCATCAGGCCACGCCCCTGGGTGCTGCGGATCGCCTGGCACAGGTTGGTCTTGCGCGACAGGCAGAACTTGCATTCGCGGCATTCCGGCGTGTACAGCGGAATGACGTGGTCGTCTTTCTTCAGGCTTTTGACGCCCGGCCCGACATCCACCACCACACCCGCGCCCTCGTGGCCGAGGATGGACGGGAAAATGCCCTCCGGATCGGCGCCCGACAGGGTGTAGTAATCGGTATGGCAAATGCCGGTGGCCTTGATTTCGACCAGCACTTCACCGGCTTTCGGGCCTTCCAGTTCGACTTCTTCAATGGTCAGCGGCTGACCGGCTTTCCAGGCGATGGCGGCGCGGGTTTTCATTGTGGTTTCTCCAGTGCGGGGTGAGGTTTCAGGCGCACTTGCCTGCGTGTTTGGCGGTATGCGTTGCGATGGCGTCCATCAGCGCGGGCGACAGCGCATCGTAAGGCGGCAGGCCGATTTCCGTCAATCGGGCGCGCACCGCACCCATGCTGGCCGGGTCGGCGCACGATTCGATGATCGATGACACAAACGCGGCAAATTCGGGCGGCGCCCAGCCCGGCTCGCCGGACAGCTCGGTATGGATGAAGTCCAGCCCGTAAAACGGATGCGCGGTGTTTTCGATGCGGCCATACAGATGCACGCCGCACACTGTGCAGGCGTGGCGCTGGATCGTGGCGCTCGGGTCGACCACCCTCAACTTGTCGCCATTGGCCACCACGCTGAGCGTGTCACGCGGCACCACGGCGACCTGCGAGAACAGCGCGCCTTTCGGCTTCCAGCATTTGGTACAGCCGCACACGTGGTTATGCGCGCACTGGCTTTTGATGGTGACTGCGACCTTGTTGTCGTCACACTGGCAATATAGCGTACCGCCGACAAAATCAGCTCGGGCGGGTTT
>DZDB01000083.1 GCA_022736605.1 Sideroxydans lithotrophicus | reverse complement strand
GCGTTTCGCGCCTTGCAGCCATCCCGAATACACGGCAACGTTTGTCCAGGTTATTTATTAACAAGCCCTAAGGAAAGCCCTATGAATGAAATGACCCCCGACGCCCCCGCCAGCAATCCAGTGGCGCAGGCTTGCGCCATCGCGCAGCGCATGCGCAGCGAGATCGGCAAGGCGCTGATCGGCCAGCAGGATACCGTCGAACAGGTGCTGATTGCGCTGTTTGCCGGTGGCCATGTGCTGATCGAGGGTGTGCCCGGTGTCGGCAAGACCCTGCTGGTGCGGGCGCTGGCGAAGACCTTTGATGGCGCGTTTGCGCGTATCCAGTTCACGCCGGATTTGATGCCATCAGACATCACCGGCCATGCGCTGTACGACCTGAAAAGCGAGCAGTTCAGCATCCGGCGCGGGCCGATTTTCACCAACCTGCTGCTGGCCGACGAAATCAACCGCGCCCCGGCCAAGACCCAGGCGGCGCTGCTGGAAGTGATGCAGGAATGTCAGGTCACCATTGAAGGCCAGTCGATGGCGCTGGCGCCGCCGTTCATGACGCTGGCGACGCAAAATCCGATCGAGCAGGAAGGCACCTATCCACTGCCGGAAGCGCAGCTTGACCGCTTCTTGCTGAAAATCCTGATTGGTTACCCTGCCGAGCACGAGGAAAAATCGCTGGTTGCCAGCGTGACCAGCGGGCAGACCGGCGATGCGCTCAACGTCGAGGCGGTGGCCACGCTGATCAAACCGCACACGGTGCTGGGCATCCAGCGCGTGGTGGCCAGCCTGCGGGTCGATGCGGCGGTGAACGATTACGCCGTCGCCATCGTACGCCAGACGCGTGAGTGGCCGGGCATTGCGATAGGTGCCGGGCCGCGCGGCGGCATTGCGCTGATCCGTGCGGCGCGCGCCAGGGCGCTGCTGGCGGGACGTGATTTTGTCACGCCGGATGACGTCAAGGCGATCGCCATCGCCGCGCTGCGGCATCGGATTACATTGCGGCCGGAGCTGGAAATCGAAGGCCAGCGCAGTGACGACGTGCTCGCCGCCATGCTCGAAAGCGTGAAAGCGCCGCGCGCGTGATCCCGGCACGGCGGCTGTTGCATCTGCTGTGGGGCGCGTGCTTGCTGGGCGTGGCGGCAGCGTTCTGGCCGCCGCTGGTCACCTTGTGGCTGGGGTATATCGCGCTGGTTGCGCTGCTGGCGGGCTACGATGCCTGGCGGTTGTGGCAACAACCGGCGCCGACGCTGGCGCGGCAGGTTGCCGCTACGCTGGCGCTGGGAGTGTGGCATCGCGTCAGACTACAGGTACGGAATCCGGTGCAGCGCGACGTGATGCTGACCATCGCCGATCATCACCCGGCGCAGGTCGAGGCTCGGGGCATGCCGACACAGCTCGTGCTGCCCGCCCACGGCTGGGTCGAACTACACTACGAAATCCGCCCGCTGGTGCGTGGCGAACAGCATTTTTCAGCGGCGCAGTTGCGCCTCGGCTCGGCCTGGCAGTTGTGGCAGCAGACGCGCACGGCGGGCTGTGCCGAATGCATCAAGGTGTATCCGAACTTTGCGGCGGTGACGCGTTACGCCCTGCTGGCGACCGACAATCGCCTGAGCCTGATGGGCATCCGCCAGCGCCAGCGCTGCGGTGAAGGGCTGGAATTTCACCAGTTGCGCGCCTACCGCAGCGGCGACATGCTGCGCCAGATCGACTGGAAAGCCACTTCGCGCCTGCACAAGCTGACCTCGCGTGAATATCAGGACGAACGCGATCAGCAGATCATTTTTCTGCTCGACTGCGGGCGGCGCATGCACGCGCAGGACGGCGACCTGAGTCATTTTGACCACGCGCTCAACGCCGTGCTGCTGCTCGCTTACGTGGCGCTGCGCCAGGGTGATACGGTGGGGCTGATGGGGTTTGGCGGGCGTCCCTGCTATATGCCGCCGGGCAAGGGTGCGGCGACCCTCAACCGCCTGCTTGATACGGTATACGACCTGCAGGCCGGCACCGCCAGCCCGGATTTTCTGACTGCGACGACGGCACTGATGACACGCCTGAAAAAACGCTCGCTGGTGGTGCTGGTCACCAACCTGCGCGACGAGGACAACGCCGAACTGCTGCCCGCGCTGCAACTGCTGCGCAAACGCCACCTGGTGCTGCTTGCCAGTCTGCAGGAGCGCATTATCAACGACGTGCTGGTGCAGCCGGTGCGTGATTTCGACAGCGCCTTGCGCCACAGCGCCACGCATCTCTATCTGAACGAGCGCCGCCGGGCGCATGAAGCGATCAAGGCGTATGGCGTGCTGGCTGTTGATGTGGAACCGGAGCAGCTGCCGGTGGCGCTGGTGAACCGCTATCTGGAGATCAAGCGCAGCGGGCGCTTGTAAACGGTTTATTTCTTTTTGTCTTTTTGCTTGATTTCAGCGAAGCGCTCGCGCCATTCCGCCAGTGTCTTGTCTTCGCGCTCGAGCTGCATGGCAATGGCTTCCAGCGGGGTCAGTTTGCTGGTTTCGAAACGGCGTTCGAGTTTGCCGCGCATTCTGGACAGCAAGCGTTCGGATTCTTCTGCGGTCAGATTTTTGGCACGTTCGAGATACGATTCGTCTGGACATAGTTTCATGGTGTGCTCCTGTCGCTTGAGGTAAAAAGGCCTTCGGCGATGCTACATCAATCGTCAGGTTTCTCGCTACCTTGGTCCGGCATTGCCGCGTTGAGGTAAAACCAGCGTCCTTCCACGCGCTCGAAACGGCTGATTTCATGCAGCCGCTGTGCGCGCCCCGCAATTTTACTCCGTGCGACGAATTCAACCGTGGCGTGGGTGTCACTCTGTAGCTGATGGGCGATGACCTTGAGGCCTAGCCATTTCGGCACCGGGTGCAGGTGTAAATCAAGCTGTGCCGGGCGCGTATCAGGGTGCCAGGTTGCCAGCAGATAGGCTTCGTCCTGGCGGGTGAATGCCGTATAACGCGAGCGCATCAGCGCCTCGGCGGTCGGCGCGGCGGCGCCAGCCAGATAACGCCCGCAACAGTCGGCAAACGACAGCGCGCTGCCACAGGCGCAGGCGCTTATTTGTTGCCGTTGCGGCGCTGCCATTGCCAGTAGGCAGCGATAGCCAGAATGCAGAAAATGATTATGCCGACGCTGAGGTATTTCAGGTACTGGTTGAGCAGGTGCTCATTGCCGCCGATGAAGTAACCGAGCAGCGTCAGTATGGTGGACCAGATGCCCGCGCCGAGGCTGGTGTACAGGGCAAACGCGCCGAGGTTCATGCGCGCCAGTCCGGCGGGCAGCGAAATCAGGTGGCGGATGCCGGGAATCAGCCGTCCGGTAAAGGTGGAAATCTTGCCGTGGCGCTCGAAAAACGCATCGGTCTTGTGCAGCAGTGCCGGGCGCACGAAAAAGTATTTGCCGTAGCGTTCCAGGAAAGGCCGCCCGACCCACAGCGCGAAGAAGTAGTTGATCGACGCGCCGAACAGGCAGCCAACGGTGGCGGTGAGCAGAATCAGCGGCAGGCTCATGTGGCCCTGATACGCCAGATAACCGGCCGGAATCAGCACCACTTCGGACGGTATCGGCAGCACGGTCGATTCCAGCGCCATCAGGATGAAAATACCGGCGTAGCCCCAGTTGTGCACGGTGGCGAGAATCCAGTCGATGAAGTGATGCAGCATCTCCATCGGCTTAGACCTGCGCGCCGTCAGCGGTCACGCCTTCTTTGGGCTTGGTGTCCTTGATGAAGTGTTCGCGCTTGACGCCGAACATCAGCAGCAGCGGCGATGCCACCAGCACCGATGAATAGATGCCGAACAGAATGCCGATGGTCAGCGCCAGCGCGAAATTGTGCAGCGCTTCGCCGCCGAACAGCAGCATCGACAGCACCACCATCTGGGTCATGCCGTGGGTGATGATGGTGCGGCTCATGGTGGTGGTGATGGCGCTGTCGATGATGTCCGGGATGCTGGTCTTGCGCATCTTGCGCAGGTTTTCGCGGATCCGGTCGAACACCACCACCGATTCGTTGACCGAGTAGCCCAGCACCGCCAGTACACCGGCCAGCACGGTAAGGGTGAATTCCCACTGGAAGAAGGCAAAGCAGCCGAGGATGATGACCACGTCGTGCACGTTGGCGATGATGGCGGCGAGCGCAAAACGCCATTCAAAGCGGATGGCGAGGTAAATCAGGATGCCCAGCGCCACCACCAGCAACGCCAGCGCGCCGTTGTTGTACAGCTCCTTGCCGACTTGCGGGCCGACAAAATCGACGCGTTTCAGCGTCACGCCCGGGTCTTGCGCCTTGAGCGCGGCCATCACGGTGTCGCTGGTTTTGGCGCTGCTCTCGTTACCTTTGAGCGGCAGGCGGATCAACACGTCGCGGGTGGTGCCAAAGGTCTGCACCGAAACTTCCGGCAGGCCGGTTTTTTCCAGCGTGGTGCGGATGGTGTCGAGGCTGGCGGGTTGCGGATAATCGACTTCGAGTACCGTGCCGCCGGTGAAATCGACGCCCAGATTGAGGCCGTTGTGCGCCAGCGCCCAGACCGCAAAAACGAAGGTCAGCAGCGAAATGGTGGTGGTGAGCTTGCCATAGCGCATGAACGGAATGGCGTGTTTGAATTTGAAGAATTCCATGCTGGATACCCTGAAAATGGAACGTGCTTAAATCGACACTTTGGCCAGACGCGCGGTGCGGCCATAGGTGAGGTTGACCATGGCGCGCGATACCGTCACAGCGCTGAACATGGAGGTCAGAATACCCAGACACAGCACCACCGCAAAGCCGCGTACCGGGCCGGAACCGAGCCAGAACAGGGCGATACCGGCGATTAGCGTGGTGACGTTGGAGTCCAGAATCGTGCCCCAGGCGCGGTCGTAACCGGCGTGGATGGCGGCCTGCGGTGAATTGCCGTTGCGCAGCTCTTCGCGGATCCGCTCGTTGATCAGCACGTTGGCGTCAATCGCCATGCCCAGCGTGAGGGCGATACCGGCCAGGCCGGGCAGCGTCAGCGTGGCCTGCATCATCGACAGCAGCGCCACCAGCAGCAAGCCGTTGATCGCCAGCGCAGTGGTGGAAAACACACCGAACACGCGGTAGTAGACGATCATGAACAGCGCCACCGCCGCAAAGCCCCACAGGTTGGAGTGGAAACCCTTCTTGATGTTGTCGGCGCCCAGGCTCGGGCCGACGGTGCGTTCCTCGACGATGTTCATCGGCGCGGCCAGCGCGCCAGCACGCAGCAGCAGCGCCACGTCAGACGCTTCCTGGGTCGAGTCCATGCCGGTAATCTGCACCCGGCCGCCGCCGATTTCCTCGCGGATCACCGGCGCGGTGATGACTTCGGTTTTGCCTTTTTCGATCAGCAGTATCGCCATGCGTTTGCCGACGTTATCGCGCGTGACATCCTTGAAGATGCGCGCGCCCCGGCTGTCGAGGTTGACGTGCACGGCGGCCTGGCCGGATTGCTGGTCAAAACCGGGCGAGGCATCGGTGATGTAATCGCCGGTCAGTACCACGTTCTTTTTCACCAGCAAGGGCTGGCCACTGCGGTCGGTATACAGGTCGTCGCCGAACGGAATCTGGCCTTGCAGCGCAGCGGTGATGTCGTGCTCGTCGTCGACCAGGCGGATTTCCAGCGTCGCGGTACGCCCCAGAATCTCTTTCGCCTTGGCGGTGTCCTGCACGCCGGGCAGCTGTACCACGACGCGGTCGACGCCTTGCTGCTGGATGATCGGCTCGGCCACGCCGAGTTCGTTGACGCGGTTGCGCAGCGTGGTGATGTTTTGCTGCACGGCGAATTCCTGGGTACGCGTTTGCGCTTCGGGGCGCAGGCTGGCCACCAGTTTGAAGCTGCCGTCGGCAGCGGTTTCAGTGAGCAGCAGATCGGGGAAGTTCTTGTCGATGTACTGCTCGGCCTGGGCGCGCGTGGCGGCGTCGGCAAAGCTCAGTTCCACCGTCTGGCCGACGCGGTTGATGCCGCTGTAACGGATTTTCTGTTCACGCAACTGGCTGCGCAGGTCGTTGTTGTAGCGGTCGGCCGCCTTGTCCAGCGCCGCCGCCATGTCCACCTGCATCAGAAAATACACGCCGCCGCGCAGGTCCAGCCCCAGATACATCGGCTTGGCACCGATGGCGCTGAGCCAGGCGGGCGATGCCGACAACAGGTTGAGCGCGACGCTGTAGCCATCGCCAAAGCGCGCCTGCAGGGCGTCTTTTGCCTTTAATTGAATGTCGTTGCTGGCGAATTTCACCTTCACGCTGTTGGCGTCGAGAAACGCCCCGGTGTACGGGATGTTCTGCGCCTTGAGCTCGTCTTCGACCTGCTGCAACAGGGTCGCATCGGTCTTGATCGCCGCCCGCGTGGACGCGATTTGCACGGCGGGCACCTCGCCATAAAAATTCGGCAGGGTGTAGAGCGCGCTGACCAGCAGCACGATGGCAATCAGGATGTATTTCCAGAGCGGGAATCGATTCACGGTGCGACCTTATGGATGGCTGTTTTTATGCGGGCAGACAAAGACTACGCCGGTTTGATGACAGATCGGATTACAGATCCTTGATCGTGCCTTTGGGCAGCAGGGTTTGCACGGTGGCTTTTTGCACGTGGGTGACGACGTTGGGCGCGATTTCCAGGCTGACGAAGTTGTCGCCGACCTTGACCACCTTGCCGACCTGGCCGCCGCTGGTGATGATTTCATCGCCTTTTTGCAGCGCTTCGAGCATGCTGCGCTGGTCTTTTGCACGCTTCATTTGCGGCCGGATAATCATGAAAAAGAACAGGATGGCGATCACCACCAGCGGCAGGAAGCTCATGATGGCGTCTTGCGGCGAGGCGGCTGCCGGGGCAGCAAAGGCGTTGGAAATGAACATGGGTTTTCTCCGGATTTAAAAATCGAAACATTCTAGCATGCGCCCGCGCGCTGCTCGTGGAACCGGGCGACGAAGCGGTCGAGGCTGCCGGTTTCAATCGCGCCGCGCAGCCCGGCCATCAGCACCTGGTAATAATGCAGGTTGTGGATTGTTGCCAGGCGCGCGCCGAGGATTTCGCCGCTGCGAATCAGATGGTGCAGGTAGCTGCGGCTGAAATTCCGGCAGCAATAGCAGTCGCATTGCGCGTCCACCGGCGTGGTGTCGGTGCGAAACCGTGCATTCTTGATGCGCATATCGCCCCATTGCGTGAACAGTATCCCGTGGCGGGCGTTGCGTGTCGGCAGCACGCAGTCGAACATGTCCACGCCGTGCTGCACCGACGCCACGATGTCTTCCGGCGTGCCCACGCCCATCAGGTAGCGCGGCTTGTCCTGCGGCAGTTGCGGTGCGGTGTGCGCCAATATCCGGCGCATGTCGGCCTTGGGTTCGCCCACGCTCAGCCCGCCAATCGCGTAGCCGTCGAACTGCATGTCGGTCAGTTCACGCAGCGATTCGTCGCGCAAATCCTCATACATGCCGCCCTGCACAATGCCGAACAGCGCGTTGGGATTGCCTGCGTGCGCCACTTTCGAGCGTTCCGCCCAGCGTAATGACAGGCGCATCGAATACGCCGCTGCGTCGGGTTCTGCCGGGTACGGCGTGCATTCGTCGAAAATCATCACGATGTCGGAATTGAGCACTTTTTGAATGCGCATGGATTCTTCCGGCGTCAGAAACAGCTTGTCGCCGTTGAGCGGCGAAGAAAATTTCACGCCTTCTTCGGTAATCTTGCGCAGCGCGCCCAGGCTGAACACCTGAAAGCCGCCCGAATCGGTGAGGATCGGCCGATCCCAGCCCATGAACTGATGCAGGCCGCCGTGTGCCGCTATCGCCTCCAGGCCGGGGCGCAGCCATAGGTGAAAGGTGTTGCCGAGCACGATCTGTGCGCCGATTTCCTTCAGCTCGTTGGGCGCCATCGCCTTCACCGTGCCGTAGGTGCCGACCGGCATGAAGGCGGGGGTTTCCACCGCGCCGTGCGCGAGCGTGACGGTGCCGCGCCGCGCCAGGCCGTCGGTGTGGTGCAGCTTAAATTGCATGGTCATTTCTTTCGATCAACATGGCGTCGCCATAACTGAAAAAACGGTAGCGCTGGGCAATCGCATGCGCGTAGGCGCGGCGTATCGGCTCGACCCCGGCAAACGCCGACACCAGCATCAGCAGCGTGGATTTGGGCAGATGAAAATTGGTCAGCAGGCGTTCGACCACCTTGAAGCGGTAGCCGGGTGTGATGAAAATGCTGGTTTCGCCTTCGCCCGCGACCAGTGTGCCGGACTGCGCCGCCGATTCCAGCGCACGCAGGCTGGTGGTGCCCACCGCCATCACCCGTCCGCCGCTGGCCTTCGAGTGGGCAATCGCTTCCACCGTGGCGTGCGGGATGGTATAGCGCTCGCTGTGCATGGCGTGCTCGGCAATGTTGTCCACCCGCACCGGCTGAAACGTACCCGCGCCGACGTGCAGCGTGACGTGCGCGCGCACCACGCCGAGTGCATCCAGCCGCGCCAGCATCGCCTCGTCAAAGTGCAGCCCGGCGGTCGGTGCCGCCACCGCGCCGGGGTGGCGCGCGTAAACGGTTTGGTAGCGCGCATCGTCGCTGCCGTCGGCGGCGCGCTCGATGTACGGCGGCAGCGGCAGCGCG
>DZDB01000082.1 GCA_022736605.1 Sideroxydans lithotrophicus | reverse complement strand
TTGGCTTGTTTAACGCAGATGTCTTCGGCATTGCCGGATTGGTCATCGCAATTCTCGACCGTCCCCAGCTGGAGGCACAGGCGTGCGAATGTTATGACATCGTGCGCAGGCAATACGACACCTTGCTATCCGAATTAAACGAAAAAGCAGCCAGTTAACGCGGTGCAGTGCGCAATAAAAAAGGCACAGCCAAGGCTGTGCCTTTTTTGGTTCGAAGCGGCTAAATCAGGCTTCAGCGTGGTAGGCCACGACTTTTTCGACTTCGTTTTTAGAACCCAGAATCACCGGCACGCGCTGATGCAAACCTTCTGGCTGCACGTCGAGAATGCGCTGGCGACCAGTGCTGGATGCGCCGCCCGCCTGTTCGACGATGAAGCTCATCGGATTGGCTTCGTACAGCAGGCGCAGTTTGCCTGCTTTGGCCGGATCCTTGGTGTCTTTGGGGTACATGAAAATGCCGCCGCGAATCAGGATGCGGTGCACTTCCGCGACCATTGACGCCACCCAGCGCATGTTGAAATCGCGCTCGCGCGGTCCGGTTTTGCCTTCCAGACATTCCTGTACGTAACGCTTCACCGGTGCTTCCCAGAAACGCTGGTTGGATGCGTTGATGGCGAACTCCTTGGTGTCGGCAGGAATACTCATGTCCGGGTGGGTCAGCACAAACTCACCCACATCACGATCCAGGGTGAAGCCGTTGACGCCCTGGCCAGTGGTCAGCACCAGCATGGTGGATGAACCGTACAGCGCATAACCGGCGGCGACCTGCTTGGTGCCGGGCTGCATGAAGGATTCGGCGGTCGGCGCATCGCCTTCGCCAGGGCAGCGCAAGATTGAAAAAATAGTACCGACCGAGATGTTCACGTCGACGTTGGACGAGCCGTCCAGCGGGTCGAATACCAGCAGGTATTTGCCGCGCGGGTAAGTCTTGGGGATGTGGTAGACGTCGTCCATTTCTTCTGACGCCATGGCCGCCAGGTGGCCGGCCCATTCGTTTGACTGGATGAAGATTTCATTGGTGATGACGTCGAGCTTTTTCTGTGTTTCGCCCTGCACGTTTTCGGATTCCAGGCTGCCCATCACGCCAATCAGCGCGCCCTTGTTCACGGCGTTGGAGATGACTTTGCAGGCGGTGACGATGTCATTCAGCAAGGACGTGAAATCGCCGGTTGCGCCTTTGATCTGACGCTGCTCTTCGATGATGAACTGGGTGATTGTTGTGCCGATGTGCATGGCAAATCCTTCTTAAGTATATTCAGAAAAGCTAATTGTATCAGATTGATGCTAGCAGCTTGTTGGGCTTGAAGAATCGAAGCGAAAATTTGGCTGGGCGAGGGCAGATTTTGACGATTTTGCAGGGCAATAGTCATTCTATTGCCCAAAAAAGCGGCGAAATATGCACCGGCCAGACGGATTTGCAGCCGATTTCCTTCAAGCCTGACAAGCTGCTAGACGGCTTAATTGGTGGTGGTGCTCAACTGGTCGCCCGGTGCAAAGCTCCAGGTGCGGGTGATGCTGAGGATATCGGCCTTTTTGCGGATATCTTCCGGGAACGGTGAATACGGCGCGGCGCGGCGCACGATCGCCACCGCCGCCGCGTCGAGGATTTTGTGACCCGAGCTGCGCGTCACCACCACGTCTTCCAGGCTGCCGTCGGCCTTGATCGACACCGTCAGCTGCAGTTTGCCGTAGAGCTTCTGGGCGCGCGCCGCTTCAGGGTAATTCTGGTTGCCGATGCGCTCGACCTTGATGCGCCAGTCCTCGATATAGCGGGCAAACACGTATTCCTGGGCGCGTGCGCCGATGAACATGCGGCGCGGACGTTTTTGATAGGCGCTGAATTCCTGCGAAATCTGCGCTTCGAGCTTGGCCATTTCCAGGCTGCGCGCCATCAGTCCGGGGGTTGGGCTGGGGTCGGCCAGATTGTCATCATCTACCGGGGTTTTGGCACCGGTCGGCACACTCTGCGCCGATTTGAGCTGCGTCATGATCTGTCGCGCCTGCTCTTCCAGCTGCTTGACGCGCCGCTCGGCCTGTTGCGAACCGGCTTCGCGCTGGTCGAATTTCATCGCCGGCAGCGGGCTTTTGGCGCGCCGGTCAGCGTCGGTATTGCCACCGCCATCGAGATTGGCCTGCGCCAGCGCGTCGGCCTTGAGCGGGCGGCTGGCGGACTTGCTGTTGACCAGCACCACTTCCAGCGGCGGGCTGGCGAAATTCGCCTCGTTGACCGGCGGCAGCTTGAAGTGAAACGCCATCAACAGCAGATGAATCGCCAGCGACACCGCCAGTGCAATGCCGAACAGCTCGGTCAGGCCGAGGCTCGTGGCAAGCGGTTTGAGGCGTTGCAGCGCGGGATTCATGGCAGCCATTTTAGCGTGGATTAGGACACGGCGGGTTCGTCCACCGCAGGCGGCAAATCGATGCGCTGGCGGAAGCTGCACAGCAGTTCCACGTCAAATAAATCCACGCCGTCCACTGTCAGATTGACGCGGCTGCCGGGCGGCAATTCCGGCAGCGACGGCACGCGCGTGACAAACGGCAGGCCGTCCAGCCGCACCAGATTTTCCTTGATCACGGCGGCGTTGATGTCGCTGACGTTTTCCTGGGTCAGCCAGCGCAGGCACCAGTAGCGCTCCATGCGCCGCTGGAAGTCGTTGTAGGCATCGTAGGCCAGCTCGAAATCGCGCAGCGCGGTATACAGCGCTTCGGATTTAGGCGCGTACGGCGGCGCGACGCCCTGCGCCAGCGCCACCAGCTGGCGCTGATTGACCAGGTCGACGTAGCGCCGCAGCGGCGAGCTGGCCCAGGTGTATTGCGCCACGCCGAGGCCGACGTGCGGCGCGGGTTTGGTGCTCATTTTCACCTTGCCGTTCTGCTGCGTGCGGTACAGCGCCATGGTCTCGGTTTCGGCCAGCCAGCGCCCCCATTCCGAGTTGGCGTAGATCATCAGCTCCGACACCACGCGGTCGATCGGGTTGCCGCGCGCACGGTCGGTGATGCTGACGCGGTCGTGTTCCACCTTGAAATTGTAATCCGGGCGCTGCGGCTGATTCGGGTCGGGCGTCTTGCCGCGCGCCGCTTCGAGTGCGCCGGAAAAATGCCAGAGCATATCCAGTTCGCGCTTGAACGGGTAATCGACGCTGTCGTCGGCAATGCTGCCGGTGTGGAAGTGCGCTTCCAGCGTTTCGTGGCGCAGGTTGGCGGCGATGTGCACCTGTTCCAGCCGGGTTTCCTGGCTTAAAACTTTCCAGTCGCCGTCGCTGACTTCGACGTACATCGATAGCGCCGGGCAGGTGTGGGTTTCGCCCAGCGTGTAATGGTGGATTGCGCCGTCCGGCAGCATGGTGATTTTGCCGCCGGGGTAATACACCGTGGACAGCCGCCGCGCGGCGAGGTCATCGAGCGCCGAGGCGGGCGGAATGCCAAGCGCGGGCACGGCGATGTGGATGCCGACGCGCCAGTTGCCGTTGTCCAGTGGCGTCACCGAAAACGCATCGTCAATTTCGGTGGTGGCGGCGTCGTCCATGCTGAACGCCCGCACGTCGGCCTCTGGCAAAGACGGCGGATCAGGCAGTTCGTGCGCGTCGCCAAAGCCGGTACCGCGCGGGAAATGCTCGCGCAGAAACGCGCCGAGGTGGTAATCGTGGCTCGACGGAATCGCGCCGCAGCGATCCAGCAGCTTGACCGGTGTCAGGCCGGTGGCCTTGCAGGCGTCGTCCACCGCTTTCCATTCGAGCCGGTTCTTGTCCGGCGCGTACAGCAGCATGTCGAGGTGCTCGGCCAGCTCGGCTGGCAGGCGCAACGCCGTCAGTTCGGCGACGTAATGCGCCAGCTGTTCGGCTTCGCGTTTTTTGCGTTCGACCCCGGCCTTGGCGGCGGCCAGCGCTTCGGGCGGTGCCGGTTTGTAACGTCCCCGGCCTTTTTTGTAGAAGTGCATCGGCGCTTCATGCAGGCGCATCAATATCCCGGCGGCTTCGGCGGGCGTCGGCGCGTGGCCGAAATACTCGCGCGCCAGGTCGGTAAAGCCGAATTCCTCGCTGCCTGCGACTTCCCACAGAAAATCGGTGTCGGCGTCGTCGCGCACCGCGTGTGCCGCGTCCATGAATTCGGTCGGCGTGGGCTTGTCGAAACGCAGCATCACGGTGATGGCTTTGACCTTGACGCGCTTGCCGTGCTGGCTATCGACCTGTAGCGACGACTCGTTGTCGGTGACGATGGTACCGGCCTTGAAACCGCCGTCTTCTTCATAAAGTAGGTGCATAGGGGTGGCTAAAACGCCAGCATGAGGTCGAGGTATTGGGTGAAATGCGCGAAGCCGTGGTTGCCGCCCGGCACCACGATCTGCTGGCTGCCCGCGTAATACGCGACCGCGTCGCGGTAATCGAGCACTTCATCGCCGGTTTCCACCAGCAACAGCAGGTTTTGCGGGCGCTGCGGCGCGGGCTGATCGAGCGCGGCGAGTTCATCCAGGTGCTGCTGGGTGAGCAGGTATTCTTCGCCGCTGTAGTAGTTCTTTTGCGCGCCAAGCACATTTTTCAGCGAATGCTGTACGTGAACCGCCGGGTTGATCAGCACCGCTTTCAGGTCAAATCTGTCCGCCAGCCAGGTGGCGTAAAAGCCGCCCAGCGAGCTGCCGAACAGCTTGACGCTGCCGCTCGGCTGCGCCGCAATCAGGCTGGACAGCAGGGCAATCGCCTCGCTTGGGCGGTGTGGCAGATCCGGGCAGGCGTAGGCAATATCGCGTGCGGCAAGATAGTCACCGAGCTGGCGCGCCTTGGTCGATTGTGAACTGCTGTTGAAACCGTGAATGTAGATAATCATGCTGCATACGTCGGTGGGTAGAGCGCGCCATTATAAGGCACATGACGCGGCGCGCTGGCCGCTGCCGACAAAAGCAGGTTAAATTAGCCCCATGCTGTCTGCTTTTATCCCCGCCGCCTTGCGCGACCGCCTGTCCTGGTTCGGCCAGGTCGTCACTCTCTCGGTGCAACTGTTTTTGCGCAACGAGCTGGGCAATCACGCGGCTGCCATCGCCTTCTATTTTTTGCTGTCCATCGCACCGATCGTGCTGTTGCTGCTGTATGCGGTCAACCACCTGATCCAGTTGCCGGTGCTTGCCGAACGCCTGCCCGAGCTGTTCGTTGCGCTGTGGGATCAACTCAATCTGGGCAACCTGAAAATGCTCGGTCTGCTGCCCGAACAGACCCAGGCCGCCGCCAGCGGTGCCAGCGTGCTCACCTTGCTGTTCGCCTCGCGTGGCTTGCTCAATGCCCTGCAAAGCGCATTCCGGGTGATTTTTTCCGGCGGCAAACGCGGCTTCATTCAATCCGTGCTGATTTCGTTGCTCGCCATGCCGCTGGCACTGGCGCTGATTATTCTGGTCATCGTCGGTCAGCATGTGCTTGATTACCTGTCGCGCATGGCACTGCTCGCCCCGCTACTGGCCACCGGTCTCGGTCTGGGCGGCGGCGTGCTGGTGTTTTTGCTGGTCTGGCTGCTGGTCTTTCTGGCGTGTTACCGCATGCCGCTGCCACCGGCCAAGCCTGCTCTCGCCGCCCTCATCAGCCTGCTGTGTACGCTCAGCTTTGTACTGCTCAAGGCGGTGTTCGGTTACGTCGTCAGCCTGCACAACTATCAGGCAATTTACGGCACGCTCGGCACCCTGGTGTTCTCGCTGATCTGGCTCTACGTCGTCGCGCTGGTGTTTCTGTTCTGGGCACAATGCCAGTACGCCATCGGTCGCGTTGATGTGCTTGGACTGGAGCAGCTTTTTTTACGGCAGAATAATGCACGCGAACGAAAATTGCTCGGCTCGTCTGAACGTCTGGTGCACAAATACGGCCAAATACATCGGGCCGGTACGCGGCTGATTAATGCTGGCGAGACCTCCCAACTCAGTTACTTTCTGCACAGCGGTACGGTGGGCATGTATCAGGATGCGCGCAAAATTGCCGAACTCGAACCTGGCCAGCTGTTCGGCGAAATGGCGTATCTGCTGAATGAACCACGTACCGTCGACGTACGCGCTGAAACCGATGTGCAGTTGCTGGTCATTCCACCGCCGCTACTGGAGCAGCTGATGGCCGCCAGTCCGGCATTGTCGCGGCAGATTGTGGCTACCTTGGCGGAACGTTTGAAACGGATGAATGCGTTGCAACCCGATCCGGGTTGAAACGCTGCGTCAAGCCACCGCTAACTCAAAATCGCTTTTGGTCACGCCGCAATCCGGGCACGCCCAGCTGTCCGGAATATCTTCAAAGCGCGTCCCCGTATGACCCGCGCCAACTTTCCATCGTCACACCGGATTTGACTGTTGACGCGCCTCCTGAAACCATTGTTCTACCCAAGCCCGTCGCATTGCATCTGACTTGATCACCCGACAATTGACCTGCCCACAAGGAGACCGCATGAAACGCACCGAAGTGACCGAGCTGATTATTGCCGCCAAACTGAAAAAAAGCCTGAAGTGGGCCGACATCGCCAGGAAAATCGGCCTGTCCAAAGAGTGGACCACCGCCGCGCTGCTGGGTCAGATGACCCTCGACAAGAAGCAGGCAGCGACCATCGGCAAGCTGCTGGCGTTGCCGCCGGACGCCATCGACTGCCTGCAGCAGGTGCCGTACAAAGGTTCGCTGCCGACGGCGGTACCGACCGACCCGCTGATTTACCGTTTTTACGAACTTATCAACGTGTACGGCACCAGTATCAAGGAGCTGATCCATGAGGAATTTGGCGACGGCATCATGAGCGCGATTGATTTCAGCATGGACATCCAGCGCGAAGCTGACCCCAAGGGCGACCGCGTCAAGATCGTGCTGAACGGGAAATTTCTGCCCTACAAGACTTATTGACCTTAAAATGGGAACTCTCGGCGCAGGTCTGCGTCAGAATGCAGGCTTGCCTGGCCGATGTAGCCGGGTCAATGCCCCATTTTTCGGAGTTTTCCATGTCCCAGTTCTCACCCACGCGCGTGTTTGGCGCGTTGTTAGTCGCTGCACTCGTTCAATCCCCGCTGTACGCCGCGCCACTGCCCATCATTCCTGATGCGCCCAAGGTCGACGCGCGCAATTACGTCCTGATTGATCCAACCTCCGGCCAGGTGCTGGCCGCGCAGGCCGCCGACCAGCCGGTGCCACCCGCCAGCCTGACCAAGCTGATGACCGCCTATCTCACGTTTCAGGCGCTCGGTAGCGGCAGCCTCAAGCTGGATCAGGTGGTGCCGGTGAGCGTCGCGGCGTGGAAGGCGGGCGGCTCAACCATGTTCCTGCAGCCGGGCCTGCCTGCCACCGTCGAGCAGATGATACAAGGCATGGTGGTGGTGTCGGGCAACGATGCCGCCGTGGCGCTGGCCGAGGCGGTCGCAGGCAACACCGACAGCTTCGTGCAGATGATGAACGCCAGCGCGCGCCAGCTCGGCATGAAGCACAGTCATTTCGACAACGTCGATGGCCTGCCGACGCCGACGCACAAAGTCAGCGCCCACGATATCGGCATCCTGACCCAGGCGGTGATCCGCCAGTACCCGCAATACCTGCATTATTTCGGCGAAAAAAGTTACACCTACAACAAGGTCACGCAGGCCAACTGGAACCCACTGGTGCTGTCCGACAACAGCGTCACCGGCATGAAAACCGGCCACACCGACGAAGCCGGTTACTGCCTCGACGCCACCGCCACGCGCAACGGTCGCCCACTGATCGCCGTCGTGCTCGGCGCCAGCAGCCGTAACGGCAGTGCCCAGGCGGCGCAGGCGCTGTTGACCTACGGCTACAATTTCTATGAGACGCGGCGCGCCTACCAGGCCGGGCAAGTCATCAGCAGCGTGCGCAACAATGGCGCCAAACCGGCGCAGATCCAGCTCGGTTCGCTGCGCGACGTGTGGGTGACGCTGCCGATCGGCCGCTACGCCACGCTTAAATCCAGCGTCGTGCTGGCACCGCTGACGCTGCCGTTAAAACGTGGGCAAGGCGTGGGCACGCTGGTGCTGAGCGCCGACGGCAAAGAAGTCGCGCAAGTGCCGCTGGTGGCGTTGCAGGCGGTGGACAAGGCAGGCTGGTTTGGCACGCTATGGAACAAGGTGCGCGGGGCGATTTGAGGGTTCAGCCGGTCAGGTTTCGATACAGCGCGTAATACGCTGCACGCGCCTGGCGCAGCTGGGGCGTATCGGGTGTGATGCCGCCATAGCGGGCGGCTTCAAAGGCTTGGCCGATGCAGGTAAGCGCAGCGCGGCTATCCGGATGAAAGCGTGCCATCACGGCATGAAATTCACGCACGGTCTGGCTGTTTGCACGTGCCGTACCGTAACGCGCAAACAGCCGTTCGCTCGCCCGGTAGATTGCGTAGGCACCGGCTTTGCCGGTTTGGTTGCGCCACAGCAGCAGGTAATCCAGGCGGATGCGCAGCCATTGCAGCGGACGCACTTCACGCAGCAGCACTGCCGCCGCAGCCAATAACGCCAGCGCCAGCAGTATCAGCAGTAATTGGGCGTCGAGCAGGGCAAGCAGGCGTTTTAGCAGCTGTTTTAGCGACTGCATCGGTGCTGACAGCCGTTCCACCACATCCGCCAGCGCGTTGATGGCGCTGGCCTGCCAGCCAGGCAGGCCGGGCTGGCGCG
>DZDB01000081.1:1819-8939 GCA_022736605.1 Sideroxydans lithotrophicus | reverse complement strand
GGAAATAGCCTTTGGACGGGGTTTCCATGAAGTCTTCGCGCTCGATCCACAGTTCACTTGAGAACGGTACGGCGCGTTTGCCGAGTTCGGGCTTGAGCGGGTGGTTGGGCGCGAAGCAGTCTTCGCTTTGCGCTGCCGGGTAATTGTCGATCATCAGTTTCAGCGGGTTCAACACCGCGATGCGGCGCTCGGCGGCGAGGTTCAAATCCTCGCGCATGCAGTCTTCCAGCACGCTCATGTCGATCCACGAATCGGCCTTGGACACGCCGATGCGGTCGGTGAACAGACGAAACCCGGCAGGTGTGAAACCACGCCGCCGTGCGCCCACCAGCGTCGGCATGCGCGGGTCGTCCCAGCCGTCGGTATGGCCTTCGCCCACCAGATCGATGAGTTTGCGTTTGGACAACACGACATAGGTGAGGTTGAGGCGCGAGAACTCGATCTGCTGCGGGTGCCAGCCGATCAACGGCTGCAACTGGTCGAGCACCCAGTCGTACAGCGGGCGGTGGTCTTCGAACTCCAGCGTGCAAACCGAATGCGTGATGCGTTCCAGCGCGTCGGACACGCAGTGGGTGTAGTCGTACAGTGGATAGATGCACCAGTCGTTGCCGGTGCGGTGGTGCTCGGCGTGGCGAATGCGGTAAATCACCGGGTCGCGCAGGTTGAAGTTGGGCGATGCCATGTCGATTCTGGCACGCAGCACGTGCGCGCCGTCGGCGAATTCGCCTGCCTTCATACGCCGCAACAGGTCGAGGTTTTCTGCTGGCGTGCGCTCGCGGAACGGGCTGTTCTGACCCGGCTCCAGCTGATTGCCACGGCGCGCGCGCATCTCTTCGGCGCTCTGGCTGTCAACATACGCCAGGCCCTGTTCGATCAGGTATTCGGCGAAGGCGTACAGTTTGGGGAAATAATCCGACGCGAAATAACCGTGCTCGCCCCAGTCGAAACCCAGCCAGTGCACCGCATCGCGAATCGAATCGACGTATTCCTGCTCCTCTTTCTCCGGATTGGTGTCGTCAAACCGCAGGTGACATACGCCACCGTAATCGCGCGCCAGGCCGAAATTCAGGCAGATCGACTTGGCGTGGCCGTAATGCAGATAACCGTTCGGCTCCGGCGGAAAGCGCGTGGCCATGCGACCACCCCATTTGTTGCTGGCGATATCGTCGTCGATGATGTTGCGGATGAAATTGGACAGCGGGGCTTTATCAATGGAATCGGACATGTTCTATTCAAGTAGGCTTTAACCCGTATAATTTTACCCGCTATTCAACCGAGGATGACAACAATGCACAGACGTGACTTTCTCAAGGGCGCAGGCAGCGCGAGCCTGGCCGGTGCCGCCGTGCTGGCGCCGCAGCTGGCACAGGCGGCCGACACGCCGGTGGTGAAATGGCGGCTGGCATCGAGCTTCCCCAAGAGCCTCGACACCATTTATGGCGCGGCGGAAATCCTCTCCAAACGCGTGGCGGCGCTGACCAACGGCAAATTCGAGATTCGCGTGTTCGCCGGTGGCGAACTGGTGCCCGGCCTGCAAGTGCTCGACGCAGTGCAGAACGGCACGGTGGAATGCGGCCACTCGGCGAGCTATTACTACGTGGGCAAAAACATGGCATTCGCTTTCGATTGCGCCATGCCGTTCGGTTTGACCGCGCGCCAGCAAAATGCCTGGATGGTGGCAGGCGGCGGGCTGGAATTGATGCGCGAGTTTTTCAAGGGCTACAACATCGTGCAGTTTCCCGGCGGCAATACCGGCACGCAGATGGGCGGCTGGTTCCGCCATGAGATCAAATCGCTGGCCGACCTCAAGGGCTTGAAAATGCGCATCCCCGGCCTCGGCGGCAAGATCATGGCGCGCCTCGGCGCGGTACCGCAAACCCTGCCCGGCGGCGACATTTACCCAGCGCTGGAACGCGGCGCGCTGGACGCCGCCGAATGGGTCGGGCCGTATGATGACGAAAAACTCGGCTTCTACAAAATCGCCAAACATTACTATTATCCCGGCTGGTGGGAAGGCGGCCCGCAGCTGTCATTCATGGTCAACCAGCAAAAATGGACTGCGCTGCCTGAACAGTACCGGCAGGCGTTTGAAGTCGCGGCGATTGAAGCCAACGCCGCCATGCTGGCGCAATACGACGCCAAGAATCCACCCGCGATGATGCGCCTGGTGCAGCAAGGCGTGAAACTGCACGCCTTCCCCAAAGACGTGATGCTCGCCGCGCGCCGCACTGCGTTTGAACTATTCGACGAAGAGGCGGCCAAAAACCCGGCGTTCAAAAAAATCTACATCGAATGGAAACGCTTCCGCGACAGCGAAATCCAGTGGTTCAAAGTTGCTGAAGCGCCGTACGCAAATTTTCTTTACTACGTTAAATAAGGCTCCCCATGCGCACAGCCGTCTTCGCCCTGTTATTCGCCGCCCTGCTCCCCAACCTCGCGCTGGCCGCCGAGACCAACGCGCCGTGGGGACACGCCAAAGCCGTTGAACAAGTCTATGCCAAGGAAAAAGTCGTGTATGACGTCGCCGTGGACAGCGAGGCAGCGGTGCGCTCGGTCATCAGCCGTGCCGTACTGCTGGCGAACCTGAACGGCAACGACCCGTTCGATACCAAGGTCGTCATCGTGCTGCACGGCAATGAGATTCCGTTTTTCGCCATCAAGAACTACGCCAAATACCGCGACCTGATGCAGCGCGCGCAGGGCGCCACGCAAACCGGCGTGATCGAATTCCGCATGTGCCGTATCGCCGCCAAAGGTCACGGCTTCGAGCCTGCCGACATCCACGGCTTTGTGACGATGGTGCCGATGGCCGATGCCGAAATCGTGCGTTTACAGCAGGCGGGCTATGCCTATATGCGTTGAGATGCGCGGTGGTGTATCGCAACCTGGCAGCAGGCTACCAGCCTGACATGCAAAATCCGGTTTGACTGCGTTCATCAGCCGCCTTTATACTGGCTTAATGCAACCAACTTGCAAATTGATTCCCAGCTGGACCCGACTCCGTCGCACGCTGCTTGTTCTGTTCACACTGTTGCTGTGCCTGCAACTGTACGCCCTCACCCAGCATCACCATGACCTGAGCCAGCAGCACGACGATTGTCCCGCCTGCAATCTGGCTGCCGACTTTTCCGGCGGCATGGCCAGCATTCCCCCAGCCGTTGTACTGGTGGCGCTGGCCGTTGCCTGGTGGCTGACAATCCAACCACGCCCGCTTATTCACCCGGCACGCCGCCTGCGCGTGCTGCCGCCTGCCCAGGCACCACCACAAGTCTGATTCACCGCTGTTATTTCACGCCGCGCTGCTGATGCAGGCGCGCGGCTTGTCTATTGAATCGGTTTTTGTGGAGTACATCCATGTTCCTCAGCGATACCCGAATGCGTGCAGCCATTGCACTCGTCTTTACCGTGGCTGCGCCCGTTTGCGCGGCAGCCATGCCAACCGGTCACATCAACGGCCTTGTCAATGATGCATTGGGGCGCCCCGTTGCAGGCGCAAAAATCACCCTGCAAAGCCCGGATGGTCGCAGTCTGGGAAGCACCCAAACCAGTGCCAGCGGGCATTACAGCTTTAATGGCATTGCGCCTGGCGTGTATGCCGTATTCGCCAGCAAAGCCGATTTTTCGCCCAGTACCGACATCGTCACCCTGACGGCAGGGGCAAGCACTATCAGCACCCTCACGCTGGCCAGCAATGCTGCATTGAATGTGCGCGTCACGGCACAAAAACTCGACCGCGCGCGCAACCGTATTGCAGTGGATACCGGCAGCAGCAATTACCGCATCAGCGCGCACGACATCGCCAGCCTGCCGCAGGGTGCCAGCACGCCGCTCAACCAGGTGTTGCTGCAAGCGCCCGGCGTGGCGCAGGATTCCTACGGCCAGCTACACATACGCGGCGACCACGGCAACGTGCAATACCGCATCAACGACATCATCGTGCCGGAAGCCATCAGCGGCTTTGGTCAATCGCTCGATACACGTTTTGCCGACAGTATCAACCTGCTGACCGGCGCGCTGCCCGCGCAATACGGCTATCGTACGGCGGGGGTGGTGGACATTCACACCAAGACCGGCGCGTTTGACAACGGCGGACGCATTGGCGTCACCGTCGGCAGCCACAACCAGCGAGAAATTGGCGGCGAAATCAGTGGCCACAAAGACCGCCTGAGTTATTACTTCAATGCCTCGTTGCTGAAAAACGACCTCGGTATCGAAAACCCCACTGCCGACCGCAACGCGATTCACGACACCACGCGGCAGAGCAAGGGGTTTGGCTATCTGTCGTATCTGCTCAGCGACAGCGCCCGGTTGAGCCTGATCCTGGGCAGCTCGGACAACAAATTCGAGATTCCAAATACCGCAGGGCTGACGCAGAATTTCACGCTCAACGGCGTGCCCAGTTACCCATCGGCGAACCTCGACGAGCGTCAGCGTGAAACCACGCGCTACGGCATTCTGGCGTTGCAGGGCACGCTGGGCGACAAAATCAGCTACCAGATCGCCGGGTTCAGCCGCTATTCGCGCGTGCTGTTCGAGCCGGACAATACCGGCGACCTGATCTATACCGGGGTGGCGTCGCGCGTGTTGCGCCGCAGCGTGGCGAATGGCGTGCAGGCCGATGCGAGCTATCAGCTCAACCCGCAGCACACCTTGCGCGCCGGGGTATTCACCAGTCAGGAACATCTCGACAACAACACCGATGTGCTGACTTTCCCGGCGGACAACGCAGGCAATCAAATCAGCAGCACGCCCGTCGGCTTCACCGACGACAACAGCAAAATCGCCAACCTCTATGGCATCTACGCGCAGGATGAATGGAAGCCCTTGGCCAAGCTCACGGTGAATTACGGCGTGCGTTTCGACGCCGTCAACGCGTATGTCACCGGCCATCAATGGAGCCCACGCCTCGGTGCGGTGTATCAACTCACGCCGCAAACCACGCTGCACGCAGGCTATGCGCGCTACTTCACGCCGCCGCCCAACGAACTGATCAGCGGCCAGACCATTGCCCTGTCACAGGGTACAACCAGCGCGCCACCCGGCACGCAGAACGACGCGGTGCAATCCGAATCGTCCGACTACTATGATGCGGGCATCAGCCATCAGCTCACGCCGCACCTCACACTCGGGCTGGATGGCTATTACAAAAAAGTGAAGAATCTGCTCGACGAAGGCCAGTTCGGCTCGGCGCTGCTGTACACGCCGTTCAACTACCGCGAAGGCAAAATCTATGGCGCCGAGTTGAGCGCAAGCTATCGCAAGGACGATTTCTCGGCCTATTTCAACCTTGCCCGCAGCACCGCGCTGGGCCGCGACATTACCTCGGCGCAATACAATTTCGACCCGGTCGAGCTGGCGTATATCGCCAACAACTGGGTACACCTCGACCACGATCAGACCTACACCGCTTCGCTCGGCGGTGCGTATCGCTGGCGCGGCACCACCTGGAGCGCTGCTGCGATCTACGGCAGCGGCCTGCGCAGCGGCTTTGCCAATACAGACTCCCTGCCTGGCTATACGCAAGTCAATCTGGGCGCGTCACGCAAGTTCGACGTCGCGCAACTCGGCAAATTCGAAGGCCGTGTCAGCCTGCTTAACGCCTTTGATAAAAGCTACGAAATCCGCGATGGCAGCGGCATTGGCGTCGGTGCGCCGCAATACGGGCCACGCCGCGCAATAGCCGTCAGCCTCGACAAACTGTTTTAAAGGAGAACCTCATGCAGGATTTACACGAAAGCTGGATTGCCCTCAAACTCGGCGGCGTCATGATCATTCCGCTGTCACTGCTGGCGATCATCGCGCTCGCCATCATGCTGGAAAAAGCCGTGCTGTACTGGCGTTACGCGCGGTTGTCGAACGAATTGCTCAGCCTGGTCGAGACCTACGGTTTTGCCTGGGAAAGCCTCGAACAGCAATTGACGAAACTCAATCCACGCAGCTATTTCCACCGTTTTTTCAGCGTGGTACTGAGCAACCGCAGCCGCCCGGCATGGTGGACCGAATCGCGCGCTGCCGACGAGGCGCAGCTGATCGAAACCAGCCTGTCGCGCCGTTTGTGGGTGCTGGAAACCATCGTCACTGCCGCGCCGCTGTTGGGCCTGATGGGCACCATCGGCGGCATGATGCATGCCTTTCAACTGATCGGCGGCAATGGCCTGGTGAATCCGACCGGGGTTACCGGCGGCGTCGCAGAAGCGCTGATTGCGACCGCCATCGGCCTGCTGATTGCACTGGTTTCGCTGTTCGGCTTCAATTATTTCTCGCGTCTGCAAGCCCAGACCATGGATGAAATGGAGCGCCTCGGCACGCGCCTGATCGACCATATCCGGCTTGACCAGCAGGAGAACGGCCATGAAACTGCGTAAGCCGCGTATCCAGCGCAAGGGGCGCATCGAAATCATTCCGATGATCGACGTGATGTTCTTTTTGCTGGCGACTTTCATGCTGGCATCGCTGTCGATGCAGAATCTGAACGCGCTCAAGGTCAATCTGCCGCAGGGGCAGGCCGCCACCCTGACACGCGACACACCCGTCACGCTGTCGATCGACGCCAGCAGCCACGTGTTTGTCAACCATCAACCGGTCACCCTCGCCACGCTGGCGGCAACCCTGCGCCCGCTGTTGCATGACAGCAGCGAGCACATTGTTGTCAACGCCGACAATCTTGCGCCACAAGGTGTCGTGGTGCAGGCGATGCTGCAGGCACGCGCCGCAGGCGGCCAGCATTTCCTGATTGCCGTCGCCCATGAATAAGGCGTTGCAGCCCACGCCCTGGTGGCCGCTGCCGGTTGCCGCGCTGCTCTGGCTGGGCATGCTCTGGAGCATCGGCGTGCTGATTGCCACACCGCGCCCGTCACCCCCGCCCGCTGCGCCATTCGAAGCGCAACTGGTTGAACTGCCGCCGCCTGCGCCGCCCAAACCGCAGCGCGTGACGCCGCCACTGCAACCGGTGCACACGGTCACGCCACGCAGCATCGCGCCGCCTGTCAAACCAATCGCGCAACCGGCGCCGCTGCCCAAAGTCGCCCTAGCCAGTCCGGCGCTGCCCAAGGTCGCGCTAGCCAACCCGCCGGTTGCTGCGCCGCCACCCGCCAAGGCCGAGCCTGCCCCACCGCCACCC
>DZDB01000081.1:0-1809 GCA_022736605.1 Sideroxydans lithotrophicus | reverse complement strand
GAGCCACAAGCCAGTGAATCGGCTGGCACCCAGCAAATGGGCGCGCGGGCGCTGTATCAGCCCAAACCTGCGCTGCCGGAAGACCTGCGCGACCAGTCCATGCATATCGTGGTACGCGCGCGCATCCACATTGCAGCCGATGGCGGCTTGCGGATTGAGCTGATCAAGCCCGCGCCGGATCCGCGCATCAACCAGCTGGTGCTCAACACACTCAAGACCTGGCGCTTCTTTCCCGCGCTGCAGGCAGGCAAGCCGGTTGCCTCGGTGCAGGATGTCAATGTCGCGTTTGACGTAAACTGACAGGTGCCTGCAAGGAACTTAGGCTATATATATCGCTCCATCTGCTGGGCATTTTTTTGACTATGGATACCAAGATGATCTCACTCAAGCCTTACCTCCGCGCCGCGCCGTTATTGATCGGCGCCAGCCTGATGCTGGTCGGCTGCGGCCCGAAAGAAGACACCCATCCCGGCCAGCCGGTGACGCATCGCCGCGCGCTGCTGCAGGAAACCCTGCGCACCTTTGAGCCGATGGGCATCATGGCGCGCGGCAAAAAGCCTTACGTGCAGCAAACTTTTCTGGCCGATGCCGTCAAGCTGCAAACACTGAGCACCCAGCCCTGGGTGTATTTCCCCCCCGGCAGCACCTACGCGCCGAGTCGCGCCAAACCGGCAGTGTGGCAACAGCCCGCGCAGTTCAAACAGGCGCAAACCAAATACATCGACGCCGTGGCACAGCTCGCCGCCGTCGCCAAAACCGGCAACCTGGATGCCATCCGCCCGGCTTAC
The DNA here is from genome assembly GCA_022736605.1 of Sideroxydans lithotrophicus. Taxonomy (GTDB): domain Bacteria; phylum Pseudomonadota; class Gammaproteobacteria; order Burkholderiales; family Sulfuriferulaceae; genus Sulfuriferula. The sequence continues at coordinate 1,021 of DZDB01000081.1, read as the reverse complement.
GAGGCCGTGTCGGAGAGCTGCGCGTCGTGCCATAAAGCCTTCCGTGGCCCGGCGGTGCTTTGAAAGTAGCCGTCTGGGATGTGCCGGTGCGGCTGTTTCACTGGCTGCTGCTGGGGCTGGTAGGGTTTTCCTGGTGGAGCGGTGATCAGGGCGATGACTGGATGGACTGGCACAGCAAATCCGGCTACGCCATTCTGACGCTGCTGCTATTCCGTATCGGCTGGGGCTTCATCGGCAGCGACAGCGCGCGCTTCGCGCAATTTGTACGCGGCCCGCGCGCCAGCTTCGCCTACCTGCGCAGCGTGCTGCAACGCCAGCCCAAGGCCTATCTCGGCCACAACCCGCTGGGTGGCTGGATGATCATGGCGCTGCTGCTGGTGCTGCTGGTGCAAGTCATCACCGGCCTGCTTGGCAACGACGACAGCGATTATTCAGCGCCGCTGTCGCACTGGGTCAGCCACGACACCAGCAGCTTCATCACCACCCTGCACGTCTACAATTTTGACCTGCTGCTGGCCCTCGTCGGCCTGCACCTTGCCGCCGTGCTCACGCACCTGATCATGCGCCGCGACGACCTGCTCACGGCGATGTTTACCGGCTTCAAAACCAGCCTGACGGGCGAATCAGCCGGGCGCAGGGTGTCGGTGTGGCGGGCGATTGTGCTGCTGGGAGTAATGGGTGGCGCGGTATATGGGCTGCTTTGGATAAGCAGCGCAGCCAGCTGAATCGTCCCGGATCAAGCCTGGACTAGTGTTACAAATCGTAAATAACGAAACCTATTGGACAGGATTAACAGGATTTCCCAGGATTGACAGGATCGAGGCAAAGTCAGCATTCAACTGGGTATTCCTGTAAATCCTGTAAAAAATCCTGTTAATCCTCTATTTTCCCTGTGCGGTGATTGTGAAGAAGGGAACGAGAAGACGCGCAGCAAGGTGGGGATTAATGAATTGCTACGCGGGATTTAAGGCTGAAAAATTTTGGCGGGGTGCACGGCACGATTTTCGCTGGGAGTACTCGT
>DZDB01000080.1 GCA_022736605.1 Sideroxydans lithotrophicus | reverse complement strand
CCGCCAGTAACACCAGCGGCAACAACCCCCAGTGGCCGACGACCGCTGCCGCCTGCAAGGCCAGCGGTGCCAACGCAGTGGCGCCGCCGATCAGGCCATTCAATAGTGTCAGCGCGGTGGTCGGCGTGCGCGGAAACAGCAGCGCGGCGTAGGGGTTGAGCGTGGCCAGCGTCAGCCCGAAGCCGAGTCCGAGGCACAGGGTTTCGACCAGAATCGCCACGTAGGCGGTGTGGCCGTGGCTGAGCGACGCCAGCACCAGCAGCGCCATGCCGAGCGCGTTGATCGCCAGCCCGGTGCGCAGTACGGCAGCACTGCCGGTGCGGCGTTGCAGATAACCGGCGGCCAGCGCGCCGAGGATGGCGCCGCCGATTTCCGGAAAATACAGCAGGCCGTACGCCTGCGCGCTGTAGTGATAGGGCGCGGCGGCGAGCAGCTTGCCGAGCGACGGCACCAGCACGAAGGCTGCGCCCTGCAGGATGCCCGCACCGTAAATCGCGGCAATCTGCGCGCGGCGGTTCATGCCGCGAAGCGTGCGCGCAGGTGTTCGGCGACGCGCAGCGCGTTGGCCATGATGGTCAGCGATGGGTTGACCGCCGCAATCGACGGCATGAACGACGCGTCCACTGCGTACAGATTGTCGACGCCGTGCGCGCGGCAGTTGACGTCGAGCACGCTGGTGGCCGGGTCATGGCCGAAACGCAGCGTGCCGACCTGGTGCGCGACCGCCTCGATGCCCATCGTCTGGGTTTGCACGACGGGGTAGCCGAGCGTATGCAGCAGGGTTTTCCAGCGCGCCAGCAGGTGTTCGTGCACGGCGATATTGTTCGGCGTGTAACTGAGGCGTATGCCGCCGTCGGCGTCAAGCGTGACGCGGTTGTTGGCGTCGGGCAAATCCTCGGTGGTGAGCCACCAGTCGACCGAATGGTGTGCCACCGCAGCGGTAAAAAATCCCGGCCAGTGTTCGCGCTGTGCGGCCAGTACGGCGGGGGTGATTTTGCCCAGATTCTGGATATGGCCGAGCGCCCAGGGGAAATCGGCCTCGCCCGAGGCTTCGTAGAAGTCATTGATCGCCAGGGTTTTCTGGAACACCGTCGGATTGGCGCGGCGCGGGTCGAGCGCCACGCACACGCTGTTGCGGTGGCACATGTAATGGCGGCCAACCAGGTCGTTGGCGTTGGCCAGCCCGTTCGGCCAGGCGGCTTGTTTTGACGCCAGCAGCAAGGCGGCGGAATTGACCGCACCCGCCGCCACCACCACCACGCGGGCACTGAATTTTCGTGGCCCGTCCGGCGTGTCGGCTTCCACGCTTTCAACCCGCGTACCGCCCGCGCCGGTCAGCAGGCGCTGCACGCGCACGCCGGTCAGCAGCGTGATATTGGGGTCGGCCAGCGCCGGACGCAGCGCGCACACTTCGGCGTCGCCCTTGGCGTGCAGCAGGCACGGAAAGCCGTCGCAGGTATCGCAGCGGATGCACGGGCTGGTGTTCGGATTGGCCGCGTCGCGCAGGATCGCAAGCGGCAGCGGGAACGGCCGCAGCCCCTGCGCAATCAGCGCATCGGCAAACGCCTGGATCACCGGCTCGTGCGCCATCGGCGGATACGGATAGTCGCCACGCGGCGGCTCGCACGGGTCGAGACCGCGTACGCCGTGGCAGTGGTACCAGGCTTCGGCCTGATCGTAATACGGGCGCAGCGCGGCGTAGTCGAGCGGCCACGCCGGGGTGCTGCCGTCGGGGTAGGCGCGTGGCACGAAATCGCTTTCGCGCCGCCGTAAAATCGCCGCGCCGTAGAGCTTGGTATTGCCGCCGACGTGATAGCCGGTAACCGGGTGAAACGCCTGCCCGTCGGCGTCGCGCCAGGTTTCGGGCGTGTGATAGCGGTGCTCGTGCAGCACCGCTTCGGGTTCCCAGTTGGCCTTTTCGCGCGGCAGGTAATCGCCGCGTTCGAGGATCAGGATGCGCAGGCCGCTGCCGACCAGCGCGCGCGCCAGGGTGGCGCCGCCCGCGCCGCTGCCGATGATGAGCAGGTCCGTATCCATTATTAACCGCCGTGGCGAAAATCGGGATAGATCAGCATGCCGCCGTCGACTGCGATGCTGGTGCCGGTGATGTAGCTGGCCAGATCGCTGGCGAGGAACGCCGCCACGCGGCCGATTTCATCCGGTTCGCCGAGCCGTCCCATGGCGATTTTTTCGTCCAGATCGGCCAGCCCCTTGGGGTCTTGCCAGACGCTGGCGTTGATCGGCGTCTTGATCGCGCCGGGCGCGATGGCGAGTACGCGCACGCCGCTGCCCGCGACTTCCTGCGCCAGGGTTTTGGTGAACATCGACAGCCCGGCCTTGGCGCTGGTGTAGGCGCTGTAACCCGACCAGGGGATGAATTCGTGTACCGAGGTGATGTTGATGATGACGCCGCGCTGCTGCGCCAGCATGGGTTTGAGCGCCAGCCGCGCGCAGTTATACGGCGCCTGCAAATCCACCGCCAGCACCCGCGCCCACTGTGCCGGGTCGCTGTCGGCGCAGTTCGCCGCTGCGCCGTCCATGCCGGCGTTGTTGACCAGAATATCCAGCCCGCCGAACGCCAGCGTGACTTCGTCGAACAGGCGCTGCACTTCGCTGACCACCGACACGTCGGCCTGAAACGCCTGCGCCGTGCCGCCGCGCTGGCGGATGCGCGCCACCACATCGTCGGCGGCGCGTTGATCCTTGAGGTAGTGAATCGCAACGCTGGCACCGGCGTCGGCCATTGCCAGCGCGATGGCGCTGCCCAATCCGGAACTGGAACCGGTGACCAGCGCGCGGCGGCCGGTGAGATCGATATTCAACATGGCGTGTCTCCTGGTGTAATGACTGCAACGGTGAAATCTTCGCCCTGCCAGCGCTGTTCATCGATCCAATACACGGTGAACTGCACGCTGTCGCCGGGCTTGAGCCGGGTGGTGGGCAGGCTGACGAGATGTGCCAGGCCGTAATCTTCGGTGGTCAGGTCGGCGATGTTTTGCCAGCCGTTGCAGCCCCAGTGCACCGTGGCGCGGGCGTGCAGCAGCAGGCGCAGGGTTTTGCCTGCGGGCAGGTTGCGCCGCCGCTGGCGCAGCCGCCACACCACGCAGTCCGGGTCGGGACGCTGGCCGTGATAGCGCGCCCAGGTGGCGGCCGGGCGGTCAACCGGATAACCCAGCGTGCGGCTCAGGCACAGCTTGATGTATTCGGCGTGCGCCCACACCAGCGGCATGGCCGAGCCGCTGGGCTGGCCGGAGTAGAGGTCGCAGGCAGGAATCGGTGCGCTGTCCCACACCTGTTCCGGCAGCAGGCCGCCGACGCCGGTCATCGCCGCCATGGCTTCGATGTGCAGCAGCGGATCGTCGCCTGCCATGAGTGCGTAATGGCCGCGCTCGCCGGTCAGCAGCGGCCAGCCGCGTCCGCGCCCGCTGCCATCAAAAGCGCGCCCGTCGGCGTGTTCGCCGTAGCCATCGCCGTTGTAGCGGTGCCACACCGGGCCATTCGGCGTGTCGGTCTTGAGCAGCGCATCGACCGCTTTGACGGTCGCGACGATGCACGGATCGTGCGCGTCACGCAGGCCAAACCGCACCAGTTGCAGAAAATCGGTCGCCAGTTGTTCGTCAGCGGGCAGGTCGGGGTCGATGCTGCGGTTCTTGATCAGCAGGTGTTCGTGTTTGGTGCCGACATGGCACAGCAGTTCGCCCGGCGCACTACGCAGATAGTAGCCGGGTACGCCGAGGCGCTGCGCCAGCGCGGTATTGCCCGTCCAGGTCCAGTCTTCCAGCCGGGCGTTCCAGTCGTCGGCCAGCATCAGCGCGACGTCACGCTCGCGGCCATCCAGCAGTGCCGCGCCTTCCACCAGCGCGGCGATGCACACCGCCAGGGTAAACGGGTTGAGCCCGGCGTCTTCTTCCCAGCGGTCCTGCCCGGTGGCGGGGCCCTGGCGCAGGATAAAATCGACCGCGCGCCGCACCATGTCGTGAATGCGGATGTCGCGCAGCTCGCCTTTTGCGTGCAGCGCGGCGGCCAGCAGCAGCGGAAACGCGGTTTCGTCGAGCTGGATGCCTTGCCAGAGCGGCTTGCCCCCGAGCCACTGGTTTTGCAGCCAGTGACCGTCGGCCTGCTGGGTGGCAATCAGATAACACAGAATGGCACGCGCATCGTCGCAGCGCCCCATCGCCAGCAGCGCCCCGGCGGTTTCGACCAGGTCGCGCGACCACACCAGATGGTAGCCGCCCATGCTGTTGCTGGATTCGCCCCATGGCACCGACAGGCTGGCGACCGCCGCGCCGGGATAGGTGCGATCCTGATGCACCTTGAGCACGGTGGCCGAGCGCAGCAGCAGGGTTTGCGCGGCGGCCGATGCGCCGTTGATTGTGGGCGGCTGCCAGCCGGTTTGCCAGGCTTGCCAGTCGTCACACTGGCGTTGCCAGGCGGCATCAAAGCCCTGCGCCAGCGCGCTCCACGCCAGCGTGGCGGCGGCTTCCTTGCTGCTGCCCAGCCCCAGCGCGACGCTGCAACGGCGCGGCAACTGACCCGCGAGCGCGACTTCACCCAGCCCGGTCTCGGTGTATTGCCAGGTCATGCGGCCATGCCGGTCAAAGTCCTGCCACAGGTCGCTCGCGCCGACGTAACCGACCGAGCATGAGCCAAACGCGGGCAGGCCGTTGCTGTCGGTACACATCAGTGCGAGGCCGAACGGCCCCTGCTCTGCCCACAGCAGCGGACGGCCTTCCCACGCATCGACCCAGGCCTGATTGCTGTAGGCATCACCGCCCAAACGCGGGCTGGCGAGCAGGTAAGGGCGCATGGCCGGTTCGCCGTCGAGCGTGATGTCGAGCAGCAATACATCACGCAGCGGATCGGGCGTGATGCGTAAATCGAGGCTGAAACGGGCGTGGCTATGGCGGATATGCAGCGCCGGCATGCCGGGGCTGGCGCATTCGATCTGATAACCGGGCAGACGCCGCAATTCCTGCCAGAAGCCTTGCCCGTCGGCGACGATGATGCCGAGGTCTTTGATCTGGGGGATGTCGATGCGTGGAAAATACACCTCGCTGACGCCACCCTGCGCCACGCTGAACCATAGCCGCGCTTCGCGCAACGCGCTGCCGACCATGTCCTTGCGCGCCGATGACCAGGTGGCGTTGCGCTGTTGCGGCGGGATCAGCGAATCGGGTGCACGCATGGTTTTTTACCGGTCAGAGTATTTCAAACGACAACAGCACCGAGGCCAGCGTCATGAACACCAGCCCCATCATGAACAGCGTATCGGCCAGGCCTTCCAGCAGGTCGGTCAACTGGTTATAGCGCATCGACGCGTACGACAGGATTGCACTCAGCAAAAACACGATATTGTCGACGCCCAGTATCCGGTCCACCACGTGGCTGGCGGTATTGCCCAGGTGCAGCAGCCGGACGATGCTGATGATGACCATGCAGACACCGACCATCTGCGCCGACGCCTGCAGGATGTGCGACGACAGGTTGCTGAACTGGCTCATGCGCTAATCGCAACCGTACGGCCAGGACTGGTAATAGCAGCCGCCATAAAAGTAGCCGTCTGCATCCGGCCACCAGCGGTTCCAGTCGCGCAGCCGCTGGTCGCGCCGCACCGCTTCAATATAGGTGTGCTGCATGTAATTGAGCACTGCATCGCTCACGCCATCGCGTTGCAGCCGCGCAATCTGGCTGGCGTTCAGGCGATACACCATGCCGGCGTCGCGCATTTTCTGGATGATCTGCGCGGGTGGCGTACCGGCGCGGCTGAGCTGGATGACTTCGGGTACCTTGACCGGCGCCGGTGTTGGCAGCGTGGCACACGCCGCCAGCAACAGGCTCAGGCTGGCAACACTGAAAAAACGCATCAGGCGTGGCAACATGGTGGCTCCCGGCATGTAAAAACCGCGCAGCGACCGCTGCGCGGTGGAGGGTGCAGCTTATTTGTGATCGTATTTGAAACCAGGCAGCGATTTCAGCATCGGTTTGGTCGCGCCCGGCAGCATGTATTTGCCGTTTTCCGACCGGAAATGATTGAACGGCACCAGCACGTCGTGGCGATCCATGCCGAGGAAACCGCCGACTCCGACCACTGCGTAAGACAGCGATTTTTCCGGTGAAATGATGATGTCTGTAATCACGCCGATTTTTTTGTGGTCGCTGTTGTAGACCGGTTTATGCAAGATCTGTCTTTCTGCACTCCAGCCTGCTGCCGCGACCTGCGATTCGGCGACGCTGACACCGACGGTTTCATAACCGGCCATCGGTTCGGCATAGGCCATGGCGGACAGGGACAATACGGTGCCGACAATCACGGCTGCAATCAGATTGGTTTTCATGGGTTTTCTCCTGAGCTAAATAAAATGGCTTTCCGGGGTCGTGCGACCCGTTTCAGCTTTTGTCTTCTTCAAACGGAATTTCGCCGTCGTGCTCCCAGCGGGACTTGCGCTTCTTGTTGAACACCCAGGCCACCAGGCCGATAAACGCGATGGCCAGTACGATCAGATAAGTGGTGTATGTGCCGATATTCATGATGGGTCTCCTCGTCGTAGCGCCGTTCGTTGCGGGTATAGCGGCGGCTTGTCTTGCTATGAGCAGCAAGCGTGCCATACTTGCAAGTACATGAAATTAATAAGTTAATAATTTAGAGCGAGAAAGCGCGGCAAGCGATTTGGGGGATATCCCCAATGACGATGGGGGTGATGGGCTGATTTGAGCCGACTGGGTCAAAGCGAATAGTTTAACGCTGTATTGTACTGACATCGAACACACACTATACTGCTGTTCAGGCTATTCCAAAGGTGCCATCATGCTTGCTTCCTCTAAAACCCAACGCGTCGATTTGCGCATTTCGGCGGCTGCCAAGCAGATGATCCAGGCGGCTGCGCAGGCGCAAGACAAGACCGTCAGCGAATTTCTGCTTGATAGCGGCTTGGCTTCTGCTGCCGAGACGCTGGCCGATCGGCGCCTGTTCATCCTGGATGACACCCGCTGGGCAGAATTCCAGACAGCGCTGGATGCGCCGCTCCGCGCCCGGCCACGCCTTGCCCGTCTGATGAAAACGGGTCAGTAAAACCCGTGCCAGCGAAACGCTATTGGGATATTCAAAAGCTAGACCGTACCCACAGCGTCGCGTCTTTCGACTGCGGCGACGCAGCGCTCAACCGCTATATCGCGCGCTTTGCGCTGACTAACCTGTTGTCTGGTAGCGCGCAAACCTATGTGGCAACCCGCGACGCAAGTGTTATCGGCTATTACAGCTTGGCGGTTGGCGCCGTGGCGCACGAGGAAGCGCCGCCACGCGTCGTCAAAGGGTTGGCGCGCCATCCCGTCCCTGTGATGCTGCTGGCCAGGCTGGCGGTTGATAACGCAGTCAAGGGCAATGGGCTGGGTGCAGCACTGTTGCATGACGCTCTCGCCAGAACCCTTCAAGCTGCGGATATCGCAGGCATACGTGCCGTGATCGTCCACGCCAAGGACGATACTGCCCGGCGCTTCTACGAACATTTCGATTTTGATCCCAGCCCGACAGATGCCTATCACCATTACCTGCTGATTAAGGATTTGAGAGGCTTGGCGGGTTGAGTGTGCTGTCTGCTGTAAGGAGAATGTAATGCGTAATCCACATGCGGAAGCTGTGACAGCTACCCCGTTTATGAGGAAGAAGGTTCTGTACAGCCTGCTTTTGGCGATGGCTTTTGCTGGCTGTTCTGACGTAAATAAGGATGCAAATCAGGAGGTCAGCGACTCAATTACGAGACAGTTCGATTCAACTGGCGATGAACCTATCGACTTCAGCAAGCTAGGGCCGGTCGGGTGGGAGCGCATGTGCGTCATCGGGCCATACGCGATGAACGAGACTGTTGAAAAGACGCTTGGCTTTAAATGGGATGCGCTGAGCAAAAGTTCGATTGGCAGTAATGATGGAATCAACCTGCTTGTATTCATTAAAGATAATGCCGTAATTGCCTATACAGAACACCCCAGAAACAAAGGCGATTTTTTAAAACTTAAGCCCCGTTGTCTTACCCATCAGGATGCGATCCTAAAGCGAGAACCCGATGCAGGTGGGTGGGTGCAACTCGTGCATGAATCCGCGACTCAGTAATCCTCCCGCAAACGCAGATAGCGTGCAAAGCGCGGCACGCCGTCCTGCGTCAGCGCCTGATAGCGATAGGTGATGAGGCTGCCGATGGCGGGCGGGTTGCGGCGCATGGCATCGGTCAGACCCGAGCCAATCAGGAAGCGTTTGCCATCGGGCATCTGTACTTCCAGTGCGCCGGTCAGGCCGTGGTATTTGCCGCTGCCGGCGGTGTAGCCGACTACGACCGCTTCGGCGTCCTGCCACGGTTTCAGTTTGAGCAGCACATCCTGCCGGCCGGTGAGGTAAGGCGCGTCGGCCAGATGCAGCATCAGGCCTTCGCCACCTGCCTGCACCACGGCATTCATCCGCTGCATCAGCGCGCCATGATTGGCGACCCGAAACTGCTCGACCACACGCAGCCAGGGCACATTTGCAGCACTGACGATGGCGTGTATCTGCGCGATGCGCGCGGTGAACGGGCCGGGTGCGTCGGGTAACTCGAAAATCATGTAGCGCACCTGGCGCCAGTCGGCATCGACCGGTTGCTGGCGGCGCACGATGCCGGACACCTGCTCGAAGCGATTGCGCGCAATCCACAGCTCGCCGTCGAGCGCCTGCGGCGGCAGCCCGGCGATGAACCAGGCCGGTGCAGGCACCGGATTGCCGCTGCGAAAGCGCAATTGCCTGCCGTCCCACAGCGCACGCACGCCGTCGAGCTTTTCGCTGACCCAGTAGGGCGCCGGGTCGAGATTATTGCTGGCAACTTTGGCGAGCAGCAGCGCGGGCGCGGGTGGGGTGTCGGCGTGTGCTGGGGGTGCCGTAACCAGTAGTAGCGTCGCGGATAGCAGCCCGCAGAATAATGCTGGACGGATGTCAG
>DZDB01000079.1:3450-9138 GCA_022736605.1 Sideroxydans lithotrophicus | reverse complement strand
GTATTTCGACGCGAATCCGGCCAGGCTGTAGGGGTCGCCGACCTCCTCCATACTTTCGGCAAACAGCAGCATGCCGGCGCGAATCCGGTCGACGATGCGCCCGCCGCCTTCCGGGCACGGCTGCATGATCGAGGTGGAAATATCCGCCAGCAGCGTCACCGCCGTGTCGCGGTGCAGCATCATGCGCTGGCGGTAAATATTGGCCTTCGGCGCCATGCCTGCGCGCTTTTCCGCGATATAGGCGATGGTCGCTTCCAGATCGAGTTCGTCACCGTCGAACTGCCGCCGCTGCGGCGCCATGCGCGCCGGTTTTTGCGTCTGGATCGCGCGTTTCAGGCGTTTCAGTGCTGGGGCATATTGGGTCAGCAGTTTGGCCGCTTCGTGGCCATCCAGCTCGGTCAGCGCTTTTTCCTGCACCCACGCCCAGTTGCGCTTGTAGCGCCCGTCGCGATAATCCCATTCGGCGTAGGGCTTGCCCTTTTCGCTGTACGCCGCACCCTTGGCGTGGCCAATGACGTGTGCGGGCTGCGGAATGCCAACGCCAACACGCCCACCCGAGCCGGTGGTTTCTTCCGGCGGAATATCAAAATCCGGGTCTTCACCCGCCGCCTGCTTGGGAATTTCGCGCTTGTCCGGATTGGGCTTGATGTCCTGGTTCTTGACGACGTCGTCCTTGTCCTCGGTCCCGGTGCCGAATTCGGCCTGATCCAGCGCACGGCGCGGATACACCGGTCGCGCTGCGTTGGGCGAGCGCCCCGGCAGATACGCATGTTCGCGCTCGGCCAGCGTCACCGGCGGCAAAGCGCGTTGCGTATACAACACGTTGGCGATGCGGAAAGCATCGACGATGCTCGCACTGTCGTCCAGCAACGGACGAAACACGGCCATGCTGTCAGATGCGGCTGCGCCGTGCGCCGCCCAGCGCAGCGTATCGCGCGCCAGTTCAAAATACGCCAGCGGCGCACCCTCGGGCAGCGGTGCGGCTTCGGCAGCAGCCAGCAAACGCAGCAGATAATTGGGCACACGCCGGGCAATCGCCGCGTCGACGCGCAGGTCTTCGCACACATCGAACAGCAATTGAAAGCGCACCAGGTCCTCGCCATACGCGGCGAACAAGGGGCGCCAGGTGATGCGCTGGTCGGTGTCGAGCGGCGGGTGTTCGCGCCCGACCTCCCTGAACAGCGCCTCGATATAGCGCCGCTCGTAGGAATAGAACGCCAGATGCCCGGCCGCATGCAGCAACGCAAGGATCGCCTCCTCGCGGTTCGGCAGCGCAATTGGCAGATACAGCGCAGCGCCGTCGGTTTCGACAAACGCGCGCCCCTTGTCCGGCGACCAGGCGCCATCGAGCAGGTCGAACGCCTCGCCAAACCAGGCAAACAGAATCAGTTGCAGCAGGCGCTGGTGCTCTGGCGTGCGAAACCCCGGCAGGTTTTCCAGCAGCATCGCCATGCTTTCTTCGGATTCGAGCTTGAAGAACGCCTCGCCACGCAAGCGTCCGGCTTGCAGAATATCCGCGCCCTGGCGCGCCCACGGCAGCACGGCGTCGATGCCCAGCAGATTGCGTACACGAATCGCGCCCGCCAGATAGCTGCCCAGCGCGAGGCGTCGCTGGCTGAACAAATCCTCACCGGGCAGCACCAGTTCTTCCACGCCGCCAATGCCATGCGCACCGGCCAGATCTGCAACCGGGCAGCGGAAATACGCCACGCCGGAATCAAGATGTCGACCGCACCAGGCAATGCCGAGTTCGGCCCAGCGCGCTTCACCCTCCGTTCCCAATAATTCATAGGCGGCTGGCAGCTGATTCATAAAGCCGTCAACCGCTTTCCACGAACCGCGCCAGGCCAGGAACTGCAAGGCCTGCTGCGTCCACGGCAGCACGCAGCTGCTGGCCTGCATGGCCGCCACGCTGCCGCGAATAAACGCCTTGCCTGCATCCCGGTCGTGCTGAAACAAAGCCTTGCAGGCACGCGTCCAGACCAGCGCCACGTCATCGCCCTGCTGCTCAATCACGGCAAGTGCTTCCTTGGTGTCGCGGTGCGCAACAAAACTGATGTGTTCGAGATCCGTGAGTGCCTGCTGGATCGCGGCGAGGGTGTCGAGCGCTGTCATTCAGGCAAAATGGGTCTTGATGATTTCCATCATCGCGTCGGCCAGTTCGATGTCGTCGGTGACCGGGTTGACCAGCGCGACCTGACACGCCTCGACCGGCGCCACGCCCGCCGCGATCATGTTGCCGGCGTACACCAGTGCGCGTGTGGACGTGGCTTCTTCCAGTCCGTGATCCTTCAATACACGGATACGGCGCCCTGTCGCAACCAATGTTTCGACCTGTGCATCCGGCAGATCAGGCACTTCATTCTTGACGATCTTGCGCTCGATATCTTCCACCGGATAATCGAAATTGATGCCGATAAAACGCTGCTTGGTTGACGGTTTCAAATCTTTCAACACCGTCTGATAACCAGGGTTGTAGGAAATCACCAGCATGAAGTCCTCGTGCGCCTCGATTTCCTGACCCTTTTTTTCCAGCGGCAACTGGCGCCGGTGGTCGGTCAGCGGGTGAATGATCACGGTGCTGTCGGTACGCGCCTCGACAATCTCATCCAGATAACAGATGGCACCGGCCTTCACCGCGCGCGTCAGCGGGCCGTCCTGCCACACCGTCGCTTCGCCTTCGAGCAGAAAGCGCCCGACCAGATCGGAGCTGGTCAGGTCTTCATGGCACGATACCGTCACCAGCGGGCGCTTCAAGCGCCATGCCATGTATTCCAGAAAGCGCGTCTTGCCGCAGCCGGTCGGGCCTTTTAGCATTACCGGCAGGCGCTTTTTATAGGCCGCCTCAAAAATCTCCACTTCGTTCTTTTGCGGCTCGTAATACGGCGCACCGGCTTCGTCGTCGACCGGCTGCTGCAAAATATCGCGCTCGACGCCGCGCAGGCGGTTAAACAGACCTTTCATGCCATCTCCAGACGTTCTTCACGCATGCAGCGTGTTTTCATAAACAGGTAAATGTGGCGCAGCGTGCGCACCGCCATTTTTTCCGGATGCTGCGGCAGCGCGTCGCTGCGTTCCATGTCCAGGCAGTTGCGGTAGTAGACCAGTTCGCGGCAATTGTCGCGGATGGTGTTCCACGATGGGTCGCTTTTGACCAGCACCTTGAATACATCCAGCAAGTCATCGGTTTCGGTCGGCAGTGATTTCTCCCCAACATCGGCGATATAGGCAATGATCAGCCGCTTGGTCAGCAGCATGGCGTGTTCGATGGTTGGTTTCAGCGGCAGGGAACCGCGCTCATTCAGAATGCGCTCCAAGTCTGCGATTTGCGCATCCACCTGTTCGAATGTGTGTATCAAGGAAGTGTGATCCATTTGCTTATAGACCCGTCTGGCGTTTAAGAATAAAATTAGCGGATAGTGAAATACCCAATACCCGATTATTTTACTCAACTTTAATAGATTATGGAATGCTGATATGAAAAAGCTCGTCAAGCTGGTCAAGGTCAACAACCTGCAATACAACGCCAACCGCGACCCGGAAGTCTACCGTCGCAGCGTAAATGAAAACTTCCGCATCCAGGCACTGATCGAAGCGGCTGGCACGGTGAAATGCAAGCTGCTTGATACCACTGGCAAAGTGCTGAACGAGCAAAGTGTCAGCGGTACTTACACCCATGAAATCGCCTTCGCGACACCCGGCGTGCGCGTGGTGACGCTGGTGGTCGACGGCAACGGCGAAACATTCAGCCAGGACTTGCGCCTGGACGTATTGGAACACGCCTGGATCGGTTAATCGCTTGCTTATCCGGCAAAATGCCCGCAAACAGCCCGCCTTGAGCGGGCTGTTTTGTTTTATCACACCATGATCCGGCTGCTCGGGCTGGGCGTGGTGGCCGCACTGGCCATACTCATCACGCTGTGGATGCGCGACAGCCCGCGCGCCACTCATCCGGCGCTTGTCCGACTGCCCGCGCAGATGGTATGGGCATGGGAACGCAATGAAGACTTGCGCTGGTTGCCAGCCCATGCAGGCGTTGCCTATCTACGCGACAGCATCATTTTGAGCGGCACCGAGGCGCGCATTTACCCACGTCGTCATCCCCTATTGGTACGCGCCGATACGGTACTGGTGCCAGTGATTCATGTCGATGCATCCTGGCGCGATCCGCCTGCACTGACGCAACAGCAACAATCCATCATCGTCGAACGGGTGCTGCGCGCTGCACGAAACAGCCCCGCTCACGTGGTTCAGCTGGATTTTGAAGTGCGTCGTTCGCAACGTGCTTTCCTGCGCGCCGTGGTCAGCGCAATCCGCCAGCAGCTGCCCGCTGACACGGCATTGTCGATTACCGCGCTGGCGTCCTGGTGCGCGGGCGATTACTGGCTGCGGGGCATGGCTGCCGACGAGATCGTACCGATGCTGTTCCGCATGGCCAACGACGATGCTACGCTGCGCAAGCAGCTTGCACAGCGTCCCTATTTCAGCCGCAGGCAATGCCAGGGCGCAGCGGGTCTTGCCACCGATGAGCCGCTACCGCGCATCGAAACCGCCCGGTATTATTATTTCTCGCCAACCGCCTGGACGCCTGCCAGCTGGTTTGCTCTGCCATCGAAATCACCATGAAAATGCTGCTGCGCACCGGCCTTGCCCTCATCCTGCTGATCCAGTCGCCCGCCTGGGCAAGTGGCGGCGATGGCTATTCAGAAAACGAGTTCGTGCCGGAATATCACGTCACCCAAAGCGACCTGCCCGGCTATGCCAGCGGCAATCTGGGCGTGGTGCCTCGCAGTTACTGGCGAATTTATCTGCTGCTTGCGTACCGCGCGCTGGATGGCCATGCGCTGACACCCGCCGAGCTTGGGACACTGCATGTCAGCGGCGCCACCGTAGGCAGCAACAACAGTGCCTGGGATGTGATCTACAACAACGACAAAAACGGCGTTTCCAGCTGGCTCAAGGCGCGTCAGGCGGTTGACGCCACGGCACCGGCTTTATACGGCGTCAGCAAAAATACACCTACCTACGACACCTTCATCAACTGCCCGAGCGACGCGTTCAGCCGCGCCCGCGCCACACTGAACGAACGCCTGCAGCAATACGGCAGCGCCTGGACAAAAATCTGGCTGGCCGGACAGGACGCGGTGTTCACCAATTGCAGCCCCAAACCCGTCGTCGGCTTCGGCCCCACGCCACCCACACCGCCGCGATTGCCCGCCAGCCTGCCACACGATGCGCCACGCTGGCTGGTGCAGGATCACGCGTATCAAACCGCTGCAGCGCTGTTTTACGCCGGGCAGTACGACACTGCACGCACACAATTTCTGGCGATTTCGCAAGACAAACAGTCACCCTGGCGCAACTTGGGCGCTTATCTGGCGGCACGCTGCCTGTTGCGCCAGGCCAGCCTGCAAAACCCGGACAACGCCAGCGAAACGCAGACACGCATGGCGCGCTACGCCCGGGCACGTGCCGAATTCATCACGATCGCGCCACGTTTTCCGGCCGCGCGCGGGCTGATCAGCTGGCTCGATATCCGCCTGGAACCGCAGCAAAAGCTGACGCAACTGGGACAAAAGCTCGCCAGCGCACCAATTGATGCCGCGCGTGTGCAGGACGTGATTGATTACCTGTTTCTGCTTGATAAAGCAGAAAATCAAAGTGCCAGCCTGCTTGATAAAGCAGAAA
>DZDB01000079.1:0-3350 GCA_022736605.1 Sideroxydans lithotrophicus | reverse complement strand
TTTCTGCTTGATAAAGCAGAAAATCAAAGTGCCAGCCTGCTTGATAAAGCAGAAAGTCAAAATACCAGCCTGCTTGATAAAGCAGAAAATCAAAGCACCAGCCTGCCTGATAAAGCCGCAGAGCAAGGCGCCCCGCTGCTCGCGTCTGCCGCACCGATGACGGTGTGGATTACCGCCATGCAAGTGCACGCGCCTGCCCGCTTCCAGTCACTACAATCCGACTACGCGCAGGCAGAAGCATTGCGCCTGCTCGCACTGCGTGTTGCACGCCAGCACTGGCAAACGACCCATGATGTGCGCTGGTTGATGCCCATGCTGCTACAAGCCAGGCCTGGCGAACTGAGCCCAGCCGAGCTCAAAGCTGCCGCCACAGTCGCGGACAGCACACCGGCCTACCAGACGCTGCAATACCAGCTGGCCCGGCTGGCATTGCAGGCTGGTCATGCCGACGCGGCAAACACCCGCATCGACGCCATGCTCGCACAGCCACACAGCAGCCAGTCGATTGCTACGCGCAACCGCTGGCTGGGTCTCAAACTGCTCTCCGCACGCACGCTGAACGGTTTCATGCTGGCCGCGCCCCGCAAGCTTGCCGAACCCAATCCGGGCGTGCCGATTCCCAACGAAAGCAGCGCAGCACCAACCGTAGAAATTCGCTATGACAGTGATTTCTACCAGCATCTGCTGCATGATTTCAGTCTTGCCGAGCTGCAACGCGTCCGCCTGCGCACCGACATTTCAGCCGACCTGCGCAAAACACTCACCGATATCATCTGGACCCGCGCTGTATTGCTGGGCGATTATGCCAGCGCGACCGCCCTCACCGATGCCGTCGTGCAAGGCCGTGACACCACCCGTACGCTGTATCAACGCTTCAAATCAGCATCCAGCAAGGCTGCAAAAAAGCAGGCCGCCACGCTGATTTTCGTCAACGCACCCGAGCTCTCACCCACAGCCATACAGCAAAATGGCAACGCCCCATATTGGGGATGTGCCTACGACTACAATGCCAATTTCATGACATTTGAAGACCCGCCACGCTGGGGCAACGCATTGACGCCGAATTTCCAGCCCGGCACCCAGCGGCAGGCAGCTCAACGCCAGCGCCGCCTGCTGCATGCCCTGCCGCTACGCAGCGACTACCTGGCGCCGAGCTTGCTGGCCTACGCCCGCCAGCATCCTGATGACACCGAAGTCCCCAAGGCTCTGCATTTTCTGGTGGCTGCAACCCGGCTGGAATGCCCCGGTGGCGGCATCCATCCACGCAAGACAACAGCGAATTATTCACGCGACGCGTTCCGCCTGCTGCACCAGCGTTATCCCGGCAATGAATGGACGCTGAAGACGCCGTATTATTTCTGATACGCAAAAAAAAACGGCGGAACACCCGCCGTTTTATTTAAATCCAAAGACTTCAGCGCTTCAGGTACAAGCCCTTCTGACTGCCGAAATACGCCGCCAGATCCGCCATATCCTGCTCAGACAGATTGGTCACCTGCCCACCCATGATGGCGTTTTTACGCGTACCGGCCTTGTATTCCAGCAACGCGTTGTAAAGATAATCCGGATGTTGCCCGGCAAGTTTCGGAAACATCGCCGCCTGGCTGTTACCGTCCACGCCATGACACGCCGCGCAGGTGGTGGATTTGGCCTTGCCCTGATCGATATTGCCGGTTGGATCGGCCAGCGCAGGCGCGCTCGCACAGCAGAACGCCAACGCTACGAGTGCAAACAGTTTCATGTGTTATCCCCTTGTCTGATTATTTTCCACCGGCGTAATAGGCCGCGATGTCTTCCATGTCCTGATCGGACAAACTCGACGCCATTGCACGCATGGTGGCAAAGCCGCGTTCCCCCGATTTGTATTCTTTCAGCGCGGCCACGATGTAATCGGCATGTTGCCCACCCAGATACGGCACGCTATAGACAGTGGGATACGCCGTGCGCCAGCCCGCAATACCATGGCAACCGATGCACATTTCATGCTTCGCCTTGCCTGCGACCGGATCTCCTGCGGCATGCGCCCCCTGTACCAGTCCGATTCCCAACGCAAACAGCCCGACAAACTGACTTGTTTTCATATGTCTCCTCACTCCGGTTAGATGTGATGTACGGTTTTTGGGAAACCGCTATTTGTCATCCGGCCTCTCTATGGATGCCTTGATCTTGCTATTTTTGTGCAGCCATTGTATGCAGCGCAGGGCACGCTGGCAATCGCACAGAAAATTCGCCCACACCGCCACCAGCTGATAGCACGGCTGCGCTCAAATTCACAGGGTGAATACGATGGAAAGCGCCGGTTAAAAATCAATCCGCATTAACGACAACGGCAGTCCGGCATGAGGCATAGCGAAAGCAATACGTGCTATCCCCTGATGCGTGCAAAAGCCAGCTTTGCGATTGCGTCGCACAAAATTGAAAACGCTTGAAATCAGATTATTACTTGACTTGGGCGGAATGGATATTACAAATAATTAATTCACATCGACATCAGCATCCGTACACTCACTGTCAGGCGTGTATGACCGCACCTTCAAAATGTCGCGACCAAGGAGATCGACTCATGAAAAATACCGCCAAGCTTGCGTCGAAATTTTGTCAAATCGCCTGGGTTGTAAAAGATATTGCGGCGGCGGAAAAGTTCTTTATTGAAACCATGGGCATCGAGAAGTTTATGCGCATGGAAAATATTAGCGCGAAAGAGACGGAAGGCACCTATCTGGGGCAGCCCGCTGACTGGGTATTCAATCTGTATATAGCCTATGCAGGCGATGTACAGATTGAGTTAATCCAGCCTGTCTCAGGTGCCAGCATGTTCGATCAGTCCTTGAAAATGCATGATGCGGCGGTGCAGCATATTGCCTATTGGCTTGACGATGCCGAATACGATGCAGCAGCCCAACACTTGCAGGCATCTGGCTATCCACTTATTCAGAGCTTCAAATTACCCATCTTGCGCGTTGGTTATTTCGATACACGTTCGGTCATTGGCGTCGTTACCGAAATTGTTGGCGCCAGTGAAGAAGGGCATGAATTTCGTCGAAAGCTCAAATCGGGACACTTCTGAATGTCGAAAGAATAATCCGGGATAAAAGGGTGGATTCTCTGAGCCTTCCATCACAGCCAACTGGCGGGCGTCATCCACACATTCGATGGTAGACCCAGGATTTTCTTTATGGCCCCGGATTTTCTTGGCCCCGGATTTCCTTCAGCGCTTTTGATTAGACAGGCATTCTGGATTGCCGCGTCGCTGCGCTCCTCGCAATGACCGAATAAATCAGCGTCTCCTTAATCGCCTGCCCGACAAAAAAATCTGCGGCGACATTGATTTCGCCGCCGCAGCCGAACGT
>DZDB01000005.1 GCA_022736605.1 Sideroxydans lithotrophicus | reverse complement strand
AGCCAGACGTTTTTTGAAGCCAAGTTGCTGGAACAGGATCAGCGCCACGCCCGCTACAATGATAGCGCCTACAGTCTGGAGCCCAACCTCAAGGAAAGTCCGGGTGGTCTGCGTGACCTGCACAATTTGCTGTGGCTGGCGCAGGCAGCTGGCATTGGCCGACGCTGGCGCGATCTGGTGACAGCGGGTTTGCTTAGCGACGTCGAAATGCGCGCCATTCAGGCACTGGAGCGTTTCCTTTTTGAATTGCGCTGCCGCTTGCATTATCTCGCCGGACGGCGTGAAGACCGGCTGTTGTTTGATTTTCAAAATGCGCTGGCGACACAGTATAGGCTGGATGGAAGCGCCAACCGTCGACCCAGCGAAATCCTCATGCAACGCTACTACCGTAGCGCCAAAACCATTGCACAAATGCGCGATATTCTGATTCCCAGCCTGCGCGCGCGTGTGTTTGAAAGTGGATTGGCACCGGTCGCAGCGCGGTTGAACAGCCGTTTTCAGGTGCGCGGCAGCTTACTCGAAGCAATAGATGACAGGCTGTTCGAGCAAGCACCCAGTGCGATTCTGGAATGTTTCCATCTACTGCAATGCCATCCCGAATTACAGGGCATGAATGCGATTACCCTGCGTGCGCTGTGGCGCGCACGGACACATATCAATCCGGCATTCCGGCGTGATCCGGTCAACCGTGCGCGGTTTATGGCGATCCTGCGCGAACCGCGCGGGCTGACCTGGGCGTTGCGCAGCATGAACCGCTACGGCGTGCTTGGGCGCTATATACCGGCGTTCGGTCGCATCGTCGGGCAGATGCAGCATGACCTGTTTCATATTTACACGGTGGATGAACATATTCTCACCGTGCTGCGTAACATGCGCCGTCTGAACATCCCCGAGCTGGCGCATGAATATCCGCTGGCAAGCCGCTTGATCAGCGGGTTTGAGCGTCCGGAAGGATTGTATCTGGCGGCCTTGTTTCATGACATTGCCAAAGGGCGGGGTGGCGATCATTCCAGCTTGGGAAAAGTCGACGCGCTGCGTTTTTGCCGCCAGCACGGTTTGCCTGAAGCCGACGTAGCATTGGTTGGCTGGCTGGTGGCGCACCATCTTTCGATGTCGGCCACTGCGCAAAAGCAGGACTTGTCGGATCCTGATGTGATTGCCCGTTTTTGTGCTCAGGTGCCGGACGAACGTCATCTGATTGCTTTGTACCTGCTAACCGTGTGCGACATCCGTGGCACCAGCCCGAAAGTGTGGAACGCGTGGAAGGGCAAGCTGCTGGAAGATCTGTTTTACGCTGCCCGGCGCCGATTGGGTGGCGCCAGTTTACCGATCAGCGGCATGGCTGCGGTGCAGGCCGAGGCGCGTCGTATACTGCGTTTATATGGCC
The DNA here is from genome assembly GCA_022736605.1 of Sideroxydans lithotrophicus. Lineage (GTDB taxonomy): Bacteria > Pseudomonadota > Gammaproteobacteria > Burkholderiales > Sulfuriferulaceae > Sulfuriferula. The sequence continues at coordinate 33,717 of DZDB01000005.1, read as the reverse complement.
TGGAAGATCAGGCCGAAGCAGCGCTCTGGAATACCTTTGATGAAGGCTATTTTTTGCGTCACGAGGCGCAGGAAATTGCCTGGCACACACGTCATTTATGGCATCGTATCGGCAGCCTGAAACCGGTTGTTTGCGCACGCTTGAGTCCAATCGGTGAGGGGGTTCAGGTGTTGATTTATACACCTGACCAGCCTGAATTGTTTATGCGCATTTGCGGATTTTTTGAGCGGCTGAGTTATACCATTCTTGATGCCAAAATCCATACCACGCGCAACGGCTATGCACTGGACAGTTTTCTGGTGATGGATCCGGTTCAGCGCAACGTGCCGTACCGTGATTTTTTAAGTTATATCGAGCACGAACTGAGTGCTGCGCTGGCGGACGGTGCAGCTATGCCGACGATGACGCAGGGGCGTATCAGCCGCCATCTCAAGCATTTTCCGCTGGCACCTGAAATCAGCCTTCGGCCAGACGAAAAAGGCGCGTTTTATGCGTTGAGTATTGTTGTCGGCGACCGGCCCGGCCTGTTGTCAGCCATCGCCAAAGTCTTGCACCAGCACGCTGTGCGTATCAATGCGGCCAAAATCACCACGCTGGGGGAGCGCGCTGAAGACACTTTCATGATTCAGGGAGATAGTCTGGGCAAGCAGAAAGCTTTATTGCAGATGGAAAGTGATTTGTTGCAGGTGCTGAAAACTTGATGCTTAGTCAGCCGAGATCGGTTGCCCCGGAAACAACACCTCGGTAAAGCCAAAATTACGTAAATCGGCAATGCGCATCGGGTACAGGATGCCCAGCAGATGATCTACCTCGTGCTGCACCACCCGTGCATGGAAGCCACTGACCGTGCGGTCGATAATCTGGCCGCAGGCATCAAATCCCCGGTAGTGCAGGTGCGTGTAACGTGACACGCGTCCGCGCATGCCGGGCACCGACAGGCAGCCTTCCCAGGCGTCGTCCATTTGTTCGCCGAGCAGCGTGAGTTCAGGGTTAATGAGTACTGTGTCAGGCACTGGCGCAGCATCTGGATAACGCGGATTGGCCTGCAAGCCAAAGATCACCAGTTGCAGGTCGACGCCAATCTGCGGCGCGGCCAGGCCAGCGCCATTAAGCGCCGCCATGGTGTCGCGCATATCGGCTATCAAGGCGTGTAGTTCGGGCGTGTCGAATGCAGTCACCGGTGCGGCAATCTGGAGCAGGCGTGGGTCGCCCATTTTCAGCACCGGACGGATCATCTCAGGCCTCGTTGTGCAGCGCCACCAGGTGTTCAAGCACGCTACGCACGCGTTCCATGGCCTGCGCCAGGGTGGTTTGAACTTCAGTGCCGCTGATGGCGATTTTGCTGTTGCCGCGCCCGGCAGCGTGATTGGAAACCACGCCGATAGCCGCGTAATTTAGCCCCAGCTCGCGCGCCAGCGCGGCTTCCGGCATGCCGGTCATGCCCACCATGGTGGCGCCGTCACGTTCAAACCGGTTGATTTCAGCGGCTGTCTCCAATCGCGGCCCCTGCACGCAAGCATACACACCACCGTCGATGACGGCTTCTTCAGCGCTACTGGCTGCACTGAGGATTTTGGCGCGCATGCAGGCGCTGTAGGGCTCAGTGAAGTCGATGTGTGTTACCGGCTTGTCTGTGCCATTGAAAAAGCTGTTTTTACGGCCGTAGGTATAGTCGATGATTTGATCCGGGATCACCAGCGCGCCCGGCACCAGATCAGCGTGGATGCCGCCGACGCTGGCGACCGATACCACGTGGCTGACATTGTGCTCGTGTAGTGCACAGATGTTGGCGCGGTAGTTCACCTCGTGCGGCGGGATCGTATGGCCGTAACCGTGGCGCGCTAAAAAAATCACATTGTGGCCACAGATGCTGCCATAGGTGAGCGCACCGGACGGCTCGCCATACGGCGTGCGCACCACCTCGCGATGGGCAATTTCCAGGTTTGCCAGCTGCGTCAGACCCGTGCCGCCGATAATTGCCAGCATGCTTATTGCGCCTGTTGAATGCCGGCCACAAACCAAGGCGCGGTACGGTCACTGGCGGATTTCTGGATGTGCCAGATCTCGTCGAACGGTGCAGCCGGGGCGTTGGCGTCCTCCCGGATCAAGCCGTGGAAGCGCACGCTGGCGATCACCAGATTGCCTTCGCTGACGACATTCAGCATGTCGGCGTTGAGCAGGGTCACGTCAGTTTTTTGTGCAGCATCGCCACGCTCCTGCAGTTGCATGCTGATTTCTGCGAATACTTCGGGTGTGGTGTACTCGCGAATGTCGTTCAGGTCAGCCACGTCATACGCAGCTTGCAGGCGAATAAAATGCGCCTTGGCGTCACGTACGAAAGCGGCATCGTCAAACCAGTCCGGACGGCTGCTCATGACCGGCTGTGCGGCAGCGCCGCTCAGTGGCAGATCGGCATTGCTCACTGGCATCGGCACCTGAATGCTTTGACCGTGCGCGGTGTAAGCCGTGGCCTGTGGTGCGGCTGCCTTACGGCGCATGGCGCGGAATACAAAAAATGCAGCTGCGGCGAGGCCGAGCATCAGCAGAATATCCATGCCTTTCAGACCCTCGAAAGCCCCACCCATAAACAGCGAGGCGAGCAGGCCACCGGCTGCCAGACCGGCGAGCGGACCGAGCCATTTATTGCCGCCCGCTGCCGGGCTGGCGGGCGCAGCGGCAGGCGCGCGTTGTGGTGCGGGCTGGCTGATGGCTTCGCGTTGCTTGCCAAAGCTCTTGCCGCCGCCAAAGCGCTTGGCATCGGCATTGGCAGCAAACAGCCCCATGCTTAGCATCAGGGTTAACAACAAGGTCAGAAATTTACGCATGACAGACTCCGGAGATAAGGCAATGAAACTTGATTCTAGCAAGCACCGCCCAACTATTTGGACAGAATAAAGCTGAATAAGTAACAGGAAAAATCGAGGTAATCAGCTGGGGGCATCTTTAAGTGCATAGATTGCAGGCAGGTTGCGCCAGGCGCCTTCCACGTCCATGCCGCAGCCAAACACAAAGCGGTTGGGCAATTCCAGCCCGACAAACTCGGCTTTGATGGGTTTGCTTTTGCCGGTTATTTTTTCGGTCAACACGGCGCAGGCGACATCTGCTGCGCCCATCTCCAGCAGCTTGGCCCGGATCGCGGCGAGCGTATGGCCTTCGTCGAGAATGTCATCAAGCATCAGGACGCTGCGACCTTGAACAGATTCACGCGGCAGCACGCGCCATTCCAGTTGTCCGCCTTGCTTTTGCTGCCCATAACGGCTGGCATGGACATAATCAAAATCGAGTGGAAAGCGCAGCAAGGGCAGAATTTGGCCGGAAAATACCACTGCGCCGCCCATTACAGACAATACCAGTGGCGTCGTGTCCTGGTATCGCGTGGTAATGGCGGCGGCGAGCGTCGCGACGGCAGTGTTGACCTGATCGGCAGAATAAATCAGGTCAGATTCGTTAAGAATGCGCCAGGCGACGTTTTTATCCAGCATGCTCGACTCCCCGTTGACGGCGGCTTTCATACAGGCAGATACCAGCGGAAACCGAGACGTTGAGGCTTTCAACCGTGCCGAACATGGGGATTTTGATCAGTTCGTCGCAATGTTCGCGGGTCAGTCGACGCAGGCCGCCGCCTTCGGCACCGAGTACCCACGCCACCGAGCCACCGACTTTGGCGTGCGCCAGTTCAGTTTCGGCCTCGCCGTCGGCGCCGACGATGTGTACGCCGTATTCCTTGATGTCGCGCAGGGCGCGCGCGAGGTTGGTGACGGTCAGGTAAGGCACGGTTTCGGCTGCACCACACGCCACTTTAGCGACTGTTGGGGTCAGGCCGACAGCACGGTCTTTCGGCGCGATCACGGCGTTTGCGCCCATGGCGTCAGCCACGCGCAAGCAGGCACCCAGATTGTGCGGGTCTTGCACGCCATCGAGTACCAGCAACAGCAAATCGCCTTGCAAACCTTCCAGTATTTCATCCACGTGGCGTGGTTGTTGCACCATGGTGACGCGTGCCGCAATGCCCTGGTGGCGGGGTCCTCCGGCGATGCCATCGAGGCGTTTTCCATCAACCTGCAGAATGCGCACACCGAGCGTTTTGGCGAGTTCGAGCACGTCGCGCGCGCGTGCATCCTGACGTGCTGCGTCGACGAACAGTTCTTCAACACTGGCTGGATTTTGACGCAGACGCGCAGTGACGGCGTGAAAGCCGTAAATGAGGATGCCTGCCATGGATTATTTGCCTTTGCGCGGTTTGCGGCTGCGCGATTTTTTTTTCGGTGCATCGGTATCCGCGTCGACGTGTCGGGCTTTTTTATCGCCTGCTGCTGCGCCGTCTTTTCCGGGTGCCTTGTTGATGAGTTCGGTGCCGTCGGCACTCGCCAGGACAAAGTCGATGCGCGAGGTGTCGAGGCTGACGCGCACGATTTTAACGTGTACGCGATCGCCCATGCGGTAACGTACGCCGGTCCGTTCTCCGGCAATCTGATGCCGTGTCTTGTCGAAATGGAAGTAGTCGCTGCCGAGTTCGGAAATGTGTACCAGGCCTTCGACGTAAATGTCATCCAGCGCCACGAAAATACCGAAACCGGTGACACTGGAAATGGTGCCGGGAAAGGTTTCACCGACCCGATCCTGCATGTAAAAACATTTGAGCCAGGCTTCTACGTCACGCGTGGCGTCGTCGGCGCGGCGTTCGGTCATGGAGCAATGTGCGCCCAGCTCAGCCCAGGCGCCGGGTTTGTATTGCTCGCCATTCAGGGCTGCCTTGATGGCGCGGTGGATGAGCAAATCGGGATAGCGCCGGATTGGCGATGTGAAGTGGGTGTAATGCTCGTACGCCAGACCGAAGTGACCGACACTGTCCGGGCTGTAGACCGCCTGTTGCAGCGAACGCAACATCACTGTTTGCAGCAATTGCGCGTCAGGGCGTCCCTTGATAGAACTCAGCAAGGTCGCGTAATCCTTGGCTTGCGGATCATCGCCGCCGCCCAGGCCGAAGCCGAATTCGGACAGGAATTCGCGCAGGGCCGCCAGTTTTTCTGGCGTCGGGCCTTCATGAATGCGGTACAGCGCGGGCTGTTTTTTCTTTTGCAGAAAATCCGATGCGCAGACGTTGGCCGCCAGCATGCATTCCTCAATCAGGCGGTGCGCATCGTTGCGGTGCACTGGGATGATACGGTCGATTTTTTTGTCTTCATTGAAAATCATCTGCGTTTCAACGGTTTCAAAATCAATCGCGCCGCGTTTGCCGCGTGCTTTCAACAGCACCTTGAACAAGGTGTACAGCTGCTTGAGCTGGGGCAGCAGATCGCCGTGCTCACCGGCATTGTGTGGATGCTGTAGCCAGTCCCACACCTGGTTGTAGGTCAGGCGTGCGTGTGAGTACATGACGGCAGGATAAAAACGGTATGCCTTGACTGCGCCCTGTGCGCCAATCTGCATGTCACACACCATGCACAGGCGCTCCACCTGCGGATTGATTGAGCACAGGCCGTTGGACAGTTCTTCTGGCAACATCGGGATGACGCGGCGCGGGAAGTACACCGAATTGCCCCGGCTATAGGCTTCCACGTCGAGCGGGTCACCCGGCTGGACGTAATGTGACACGTCGGCAATTGCCACCACCAGGCGATAACCGCTGCCATTGGGTTCGCAGTACACGGCATCGTCGAAATCGCGTGCGGTTTCGCCGTCAATGGTCACCAGCGGCAGGTGACGAATGTCTTCGCGCCCGGCGTGGTCTTTTTTGAGTACTTTCTTGGGCAGTTTTTTAGCAATTTTTTCGACTGCGTCAGGGAAGATGTACGGCAACGAATGCTTGCGTAATGCAATTTCAATTTCCATCCCCGGATCAGCGTAGCTGCCCAGCACTTCGACCACGCGCCCCATTGGCTTGGCATATTTGCCCGGCTGTTCGATGAGTTCGACGCTGACTACCTGGCCTGGCTCGGCGCTGCCCTGATGGCCGGTCGGGATGAGAATGTCCTGCGTGATCCGTTTATTTTCAGCCGCCACCAGCATGATGCCGTGTTCGACCACCAGTCGACCGACGATATGCGTGTTGGCACGTTCCAGTACTTCAATGATCTTACCTTCGCGGCGGCCACGTCGATCCTGCCCGATTTCGCGCGCCATGGCGCGGTCGCCGTGCATGGTTTTCTGCATTTCACGCGGTGACAGGTACAGATCATCGCTGCCGTCGTCCGGTGTCAGGAAGCCAAAGCCATCCGGATGACCTTCGACGCGACCTTTTATGAGGTCGAGCTTTTCCACCACACACAAGTCGCCGCGCCGGTTTTGCATCAATTCACCGTCGCGCTCCATGGCGCGCAGGCGGCGTGAAAACAGGTCGGATTCGTCTGGAGTAATGCCAAGCAGGCCTGACAGCATTTCCGGTAGCAGCGGTGCGCCCTGCTGGCGCAACACGTCCATGATGAATTCGCGGCTGGGCAGTGGCTGCTCATAACGCTCGCGTTCGCGCTCAAGATGCGGGTCAGACCAGCGCAGTGCTGTGGTGTCGGCGTTCGCCGTGGGTTTATTCATTGACAAGCTTCCTCGTTCATTTATAATGCGCGTCTCTTCCAGCCCAGATGGCGGAATTGGTAGACGCACATGGTTCAGGTCCATGCGGTGGTAACACTGTGGAGGTTCGAGTCCTCTTCTGGGCACCAAAATGTAAAGTTTAAAGGGCAGCGTACGCTGCCCTTTTTCTTTGCCCAACGCAGGCGTAAAAAATAATCAACTGCCAGCCAGTTCACGGGTGTTTCCGCGCTGTTGCAGAAACGCGCCCGTGCCGACCTGCCGTCAGTCAAATGGGTGGCGTAAAACAATGGTTTCTTCGCGGTCTGGGCCGGTTGAAATCATGTCAATCGGCACTTCACAGAGTGCTTCCATGCGTTTGAGGTAAGCGCGCGCGGGGGCAGGCAAATCTTCATAACGCTTGATGCCGACAGTGCTTTCTGTCCATGCGGGCATTTCTTCATAAACCGGTTCGCACTTGGCGAGGGTTTCGGCACCGACGGGCAAAATGTCCGAGAAACCCCCATCCAGGTTGTAGCCGATGCACACGCGCAGCGTTTCCATGCCGTCCAGCACGTCGAGTTTGGTCACACACAAACCCGACACGCCGTTGATCTGGATCGAGCGTTTGAGTGCCGCTGCATCAAACCAGCCACAACGCCGCGCACGCCCGGTGGTGGAGCCAAACTCATGGCCGCGCTCGGCCAGATATTTGCCATTGTCGTCGAACAGTTCGGTTGGAAACGGGCCCGAGCCGACCCGCGTGGTGTAGGCCTTGGTGATGCCCAATACGTAATGCAGCGTGTGCGGCCCCACGCCCGCACCGGTGGCAGCGCCACCTGAGGTGCAGTTGCTTGACGTGACAAACGGATAAGTGCCGTGGTCGATATCCAGTAATGTGCCCTGTGCGCCCTCAAACAGCAGATTGTTGCCCGCACGATTGGCCTCGTACAGCAGACGTGGTACGTCCGCAACCATCGGTTTGATGCGCTCGGCCAGCAGCAGTGTTTGATCCAGTGTCTGGTTGAAATCCACAGGTTCGGCGTGGAAATAGTTTTTCAGCACGAAGTTGTGATAGTCCAGTACTTCGCCAAGTTTGGCGGCGAAGCGTTCGCGGTGAAATACGTCTTGCAAACGAATCGCCCGGCGTGCCACTTTGTCTTCGTAGGCGGGACCAATGCCGCGTCCGGTGGTGCCAATCTTGCCAGCCCCTTTTGCCAGCTCGCGTGCCTGATCGAGCGCAATGTGGTAGGGCAGAATCAGCGGGCAGGCTTCGGAAATTTTCAGGCGCGAGGCAACATTGACGCCCACACTTTCGAGCATGTCGACTTCTTCCAGCAGGGCTTCGGGTGATACGACCACGCCGTTGCCGATATAGCAGGTGACGTTATCGCGCAGAATGCCTGACGGGATCAGGTGCAGGACGGTTTTTTTGCCCGCCACCACCAGTGTGTGCCCGGCATTGTGACCGCCCTGAAAACGCACCACGCCTTGTGCGTGGTCGGTGAGCCAGTCGACAATCTTGCCTTTGCCTTCATCTCCCCATTGTGTGCCGATGACGACGACGTTTTTGGTCATAGCTTCATTTTCCAGACGATTTATTAAACAGATTGCTGCGGTAAATGAACAATTTCCCATTCGCCTTTGTTGTCCATCAGCATGCGGTCACAGCCCAGTTCGGCGCGGCTTGCCTCGTGACCTGGCAATTCGACGATGACGGTTTCACCACCGGTTCGCAGCTGCTGGATTTTGTCAGCCAGTTTGGCATTTTTAAGGTAAGGGGCGAGGATCGCTTTAGCGCCCCCTGCGCGCCAGAATTGGGCGGCAATTTCGCGTAAATCCAGGCTGAAACCGGTGGCAGGACGGGCGCGACCGAAAGATTTTCCGACTTCGTCATAGCGCCCGCCCTGCGCCAGCACGCCGGTGTGGGTGCCCGCATAAGCCGCAAATACCACGCCGCTGTGATAGTGGTAGCCGCGCAGTTCAGCCAGGTCGATATTGATTTTTGCACTGCCTTTGAGCTCATTGGTGATGGCACGCAGTTCGTCCAGTGCCTGGGTGATTTCCAGACCGCTGGGCAAAATGCGGAATGCTTCATCAAGCACTTCAATGCCGCCGTACAGATTGGGCAGGGCAGCAAATGCGGCGCGGGCAATGTCGTCCATGCCGGTGGTTAGGCTGTTGATGGTAGCGGCGTCTTTGGTCTGTAGCGCCTGGAACAGCGCAGCTTCAAGCTCGGCCGGCACATGGCTGTATTGCACCAGGCCACGAAATACACCGACATGGCCGATATCGAGGTAGAGATCGCCTACGCCGGCGAGCGTCAGTGCATCGAGCATCAGGCGCTGAATTTCGACGTCCGCCTCGAAGCCGCTGTGGCCATATAGCTCGGCACCAAGCTGCATCAGCTCGCGTGAGCGGTTCATGCCTTCGGGCAGGGTATGTACCACCGTGCCGGCATAACACAGGCGGGTTATACCCTGGCGATTGAGCAGGTGCGCATCAATTCGCGCTACTTGTGGGGTGATGTCAGCACGTACGCCCATCATCCGGCCGGTAAGCTGGTCGACCAGTTTGAAGGTGCGCGTGTCCAGATCGCTGCCGGTGCCGGTCAGCAAGGATTCAAGATATTCAATCTGCGGCGGCGTGACCAACTCATATCCGTGAGTACGAAACAGGTTGAGCATGGCGCGGCGCAGATTTTCCATGCGCCAGGCCACTGGAGGCAGCAGGTCTTCTATATATTCAGGTAATAGCCAGTTATGCATTTGAGTAGGGTCGCAACCGGTTTAACAAACCGTGGAGCATAGACGTGAGGCGGCTTGAGTGCAATATGTGCGCAATTTTATTGGGGCAGATCACGCATTGGCGCGCACGACACAGTGCGCGCCATGATGCTTATTTGCCAGCGCGGGGCGAGCGCATGTACTTGAAGAACGATGAGTTCGGCTCCAGCACCAGCACGTCGCTCTTGCTCTTGAAGCTTTGGCGGTACGCATCCATGCTGCGGTAAAAAGCATAGAACTCGGGATTTTTCGAGTACGCCGTGCCATAAATGCTGCTGGCTTTGGCGTCGCCCTCGCCTTTGACCTGCTGTGCACCTTTGTAGGCTTCGGCAATGATGACCTCGCGTTGGCGGTCCGCGTCGGCGCGGATTTTCTCGGCTTCAGCCGAGCCGGTCGAACGCAGTTCATTGGCAACACGTTTGCGTTCTGCTTCCATGCGTCGATACACCGATTCGCTGACTTCCTGCGGCAGATCGACGTGCTTCAGACGTACATCCAGCACTTGTACGCCAATTTTGCGCGCATCCTGGTCGGCTTTGGTGCGCAGTGTGTCCATGATCTGGTCGCGCTGGGAGGAGACCACTTCCTGGATGGTGCGTTTGCCGAATTCAGCGCGCAAACCGTCATTGATGGTTTGCTGTAGGCGTGTTGCAGCACGGGTTTCGTCGCCGCCAACGCTGACGTAATACTGTTTGACGTCAACGATGCGCCATTTGGCAAATGAATCGACCAGTACGTTTTTCTTTTCAGACGTGATGAAACGTTCCGGGTCTGCCGAATCGAGCGTGAGTATGCGGGTATCAAAATAGCGCACGTTCTGAACCAATGGCAGTTTGAAATACAGTCCAGGCTGCTTGTGTACCGCAACGACTTCGCCCAGCTGGAACACCATGGCGTTCTGGCGCTGATCGACGGTGTACATGGTCAGGCTGGCAAGTATTAACAATGCGAGTATGACGATGATGATTTTATTCAGGTGCTTCATGGCCGTTCCTCCCGGTCACGGCTGCGGAAGGCATCGCGCGAGCGTGTCACATCCTGGGCGGTGGTGTCTGCCGGTGCCGGCTTGCTGGCGGGTGTGGTGTCGAGGATGGCAGGTAGCGACGTGTTCGAACCTGACATCTGCATCAACTTGTCGAGTGGCAGATAAATCAGGTTGTTGCCGCCCTTGGTTGAATCGACTAATACCTTGCTGGTGCTGGTTAATACTTGCTGCATCATGTCCTGGTACATCCGCTCGCGGGTCACAGCGGGCGCTTTGTCGTATTCGACCAGCACCTGCTTGAAGCGGCTGGCGTCACCCTCGGCATTGGCGATGATGGACTGTTTGTAGCCGCTGGCTTCTTCTGCCAGCCGTGCTGCCATACCACGTGCTTTGGGAATCACGTCATTGGCGTAAGCCTGGCCTTCGCTCTTCAGCCGTTCGCGATCCTGGCCGGCTTTCACTGCATCATCGAAAGCAGCCTGCACTTCTTGTGGCGGCTGGGCATTCTGCAGCGTGACCTTGCTGATGCTGATACCGGTCTGATAGCGATCCAGCACTTTTTGAATACGCTCAGTCGCGCTTGCGGCAACGTCAGCGCGGCCTTCATACAGCACATAATCCATTTTGTTCTTGCCGACGATCTCGCTCATCACGCTTTCGGCCACCTGACGCACAGCGTCGTCGGGTGAGCGGTTGGTGAACAGGTAATCTTCCGGGTCTTTGAGGGTGTATTGCACGGCAAACTGGATATCGATGATGTTCTCGTCATCCGTCAGCATCAGGGATTCTTTCAGGATTTTGCTCTTCACGTTATTGCGGTAGCCGATTTCGACCGTGCGCACCTGTTCGATATTGACCACCTGGACGCTTTCTATCGGCCAGGGCAGGTGCCAGTTGGGTCCGGGCTGGGTGGTCTCGATGAATTTTCCAAAACGCAGCACGACGCCACGCTCACCCTGATCGACAATGTAGAAACCGCTTGCCAGCCAGACGGCAAATACGATACCCGCAGCAATGCCTAAACCAGCAGCACCAGCGTTATTTGAACCCGGGTTGCTGCCGGGTTTTTTACCCCCGAACAGACCATTTAACTTGGCATTAAAACGCCGCCAAAGCTCGTCCAAATCGGGCGGGCCTTCATTTTTTTTGCCCCATTGCGGGTCATTCCATGCCATGTTTAATCCAGTTCCGGGTGATATTCGTTATTGATGAGCGTGCGGCTGGCCGATTGCACTGCTGGCAACTTGAAAGTGCTAACTTTCTGCATCAGCATTTCACGCAGAAGGGCAATGCCAGCGCCGGTTTTGGCACTCAATTTAATCCGCGTAATCTTATCATACTCATCCCGCTCGACACCGGCTTCGATGTGGTTGAGGTCGATCTTGTTCATGATCAAGACTTGCGGCACATGGTCAGCACCAATTTCAGCCAGCACTTTGTTGACTTCAGCGATTTGCTTGTCACGGTTCGGGCTGGCTGCATCAACAACATGCAGCAGCAGGTCGGCATTGATGGTTTCTTCCAGCGTGGCGCGGAAGCTGTCTACCAGCGTGTGCGGCAGTCGGGTGATAAAGCCGACCGTGTCTGACAAAACGATTTCGCCCGCGCCAGGCAAGTAGAGCTGGCGCGTGGTGGTATCAAGCGTGGCAAACAGCTGATCGGCCGCGTAACTGCCGGCGTGCGTGAGCGCATTGAACAGCGTGGATTTTCCGGCGTTGGTATAGCCCACCAGCGACACCGACATGACCCGGCCACGCAGGCGTGCGCGGCGTTGCACCGTACGCTGCAGATGTTGCTTGACCAGCCTGTCCTTGAGCAGCTTGACGCGTTTGCCGAGCAGGCGGCGGTCAGTTTCCAGCTGGGTCTCGCCCGGTCCACGCAGACCGACACCGCCTTTTTGCCGCTCCAGGTGAGTCCAGCCGCGCACCAGCCGGGTTGCCATATGCCCGAGCTGTGCGAGTTCGACTTGCAGCTGACCTTCTGCGCTTTTGGCGCGACGCGCAAAGATGTCGAGTATCAGGGTGGTGCGGTCGACCACCCGGCACATCAACTGGGCTTCCAGGTTGCGCTCCTGCGCGGGCGACAGGTTATGGTTGAAGATCACCAGCCCGGCTTCGCTGGCCTGCACCAGCGCGGCGATTTCTTCTACTTTGCCGGTGCCGGCGAACAGCGCCGGATCGGGGCGGGCGCGGCGACCTTCGATCAGTCCCACGACTTCAAGCTTGGCGCTGTCGGCCAGCCGATGCAATTCTTCCAGTCCATCCGCGTAATCCGGCTCGCCAAAATCCAGGCTGACCAGCACGACGCGTTCACTGCCAGCGTGGCGTTCAAACATCACGACACCCTGAGTTTGTGCGTGTAATCAGGACATCAACGATGACGGCGTATGAAGGGCGGGAAAGCGCGGAGGTGGTTAACTTATTCAGTGGTTTGTTCCGGTTGCAGATTAATCGCGCGCGCCGGCACGATGGTTGAAATGGCGTGTTTATAAACCATTTGCGTAACGGCATTTTTGAGTAAAACAACGTATTGATCGAACGATTCAATATGACCTTGCAGTTTGATGCCGTTCACCAGATAAATGGAAACTGGCACATGTTCTTTACGCAGTGCATTGAGAAACGGGTCTTGTAGCAACTGCCCCTTGGGTGCATTCATTATTATAACTCCCGGCAATAAATTGAATCTTAGCTTTATTATGCGGATATGCGAGCTATCCGGCAAATATTAGCGATTTATAATGTAACGATGGCTTGGCTGTTCATGTCGAGTTGCGGACGGCCAAAGTGAAATCCCTGCCCCCAATTGACGCCCATTTCCAGCAGGAGTTCCGCCGTTTCTGCATCTTCGACGTTTTCTGCAATGGTGGTGATGTTTTGCCGCAGGCAGAGGTCAACGATGCTTTGTATCATGTCCTTTATCTTGGGGTTATGGCGCATATTGGCCACCATCCAGCCTTCAATTTTTAGAAAACTGATGGGCAGTTTGGCAAGATAGAGAAATGATGAAAAGCCGCTGCCGAAGTCGTCCAGCGCGAGGCGGAAACCATAGTCCAGCAATGGCTGGACTTCACGTACCAGCAAGTCGAAGTTGCTGATGAACTGGCGTTCGGTGATTTCAAACACCAGCGGTTTGATTGCGTCTTGCGCCACACTGCAGCTGCCACAAATCTGTTGCGCATTGGTCAGCAGCTGCTGAACCAGTTCGGGTCGTGCGAGAAACTGGGGCGACAGATTGACAAAATGCGCGAACGCACCGGATGCGCCTGCTCCCAGGCGGGTGGCACAACGCGACATGGCCTGGCGCACGATGGTTTCGTCGACCAGGTGTATCAGCTGCAAGCCTTCTGCGGCTTCAATAAAATCCGCCGCCGGGATGATGCGGCCATCCTTGCCAACCAGGCGCGCCAGGGCTTCGTCGGCAACGGCGGTGTTGCTGCGCAGATCCATCATGACCTGATACGCCGGTATCACTCGCGCATCATGCAATGCCGACTGCAATTCTCCGGCTTTCCACCGCATGTTACGTTGTGCAGCCTGGTGCATGATGACGCGATCGCGGCCAGCGTTTTTGGCCTCGTACAAAGCGCTGTCCGCCTCTGCGAGAATGCGTGTCAATTCAGTTGCGGTTTCGTTCTGGCTGACGCTGACACCTGCGCTCAGACTTAGCTTGAGCATGCCATGCGCGGTACTGATCGGGAATTGCTGGTATGCCTGACGCAAGCGATCCATGACGCTGAATGCCTGCGCGTGGTCGACCTGGTGCAGATAAACCAGAAATTCTTCGCCACCCCAGCGTGCCAGCCAGTCACCTTCGCGCATTTGGTTGTGCAGGGTATGGGCGGTTGCCTGTAATACCCGGTCGCCGATTTCATGGCCGTAATGATCATTGATCAGCTTGAAGCGATCCAGGTCGCAAATGGCAATGGCAAAGGGCAGGCCATCGCGCTGGCTGCGTGCAAATTCTTCGGCCAGACGTATTTCTGCGGCACGGCGGTTAGGCAGGCCGGTGAGCATGTCGGTCAAGGCCTGCGCGCGCAATTCACTCTGTTGCTCGATTTGCAGCAGCATCTGGCCAAACCAGGCGGCGAGTAATTCCATGAAGGTTTTGTCATCCGGGGTATACGGTTGCTGGCGCGGTGTGCGGCGCAGGAATGACAGGCTGCCGTAGGGCATGTCTCCCACCCAGAGCGGTGCCCCAGCGTAGACGGCAAACTTGAACTGGGTAAAAAGTGGGTGTTGCCGATACACCGGATCGGCAGCCAGGTCATCCAGAAACACACTTTGCTGGTGTAGCTGGACCTGATAGCAAACCGTCTGATCCAGCGCGATTTGCCACGGCAGCTGGAACAGGCCGCTGATGTCATATACATGGCGGAGTATGTATTCCGAATTGGTTTCGCCCAGCAGTGCCACGTCCATGTCGAGCGCGAGCGTGGCGGCCTTGAGCATGGCGTCGATTTTCTGGTGCTGATCCAGCGATCGATCCGTGGCTACCTGCCACAGCGTGTGCATGCGGTCTTGTGTGGCGAGTGAGGTCGGCATGATAGGCGGGTGGCGCGGTTCAGATGGTCGCAGCTCGCAACTGTGCGGCGGCAGCTTCTGGACTGATGGTGTTGACGAACAGGCCAGAGCCGAGTTCGAAGCCGGTGGGAATGGAAGTGCGTGGGCAGATTTCCAGATGCCAGTGGTAGCTGGCCGCATGCTCGCCTGTATGTTCGTCGTGCGGCACTGAATGCAGGAAATAGTTGTATTGTGCGCCACCGATGACCGCTTCCAGCCGCGCCATGGTGCGCTTCAACACCGCTGCCAGGTCGGCCAGGTCGGTATCGTTGATGGCGAGAAAATCGGCCTGGTGGCTCAATGGCAGAATATGCACCTCCCATTCAAAGCGACTGGCGAACGGTTTGATGGCGATGAATTTTTCGCCGCGTTCCACCACGTATTGACCGACGTCGATTTTGCGCCGGACTTCGCCCGAATTGCGGTCGTAGATGGTCGCTTCGAAGGTCAGCGCCTCGTCGATCAGCGCGCAGAAGATGCAGTGGTGGTGTTTGTGGAAATACTCGTGGCTGTTGTTGACTTCGTTTTGTACATTTTCCGGCACCACCGGCATGGCAATGACCTGGCTGTGGGTGTGCGGAATCGACGCCCCGGCGGCCGGACCGAAATTCTTGAACACCAGCACGTATTTCAGGCGTGCATCCGATGCGAATATCTGCGCCATGCGGTCGCGATAGGCGCCAAACAGCATGGATAAATGATCGGTACTCATGTCGTGTACTGCAGTGCCATGCTCGAAATGGTCGATGATGACCTCATGACGGCCATAACCGTCGATCGTCTGTTGCAAACCAAAGCTGAAATTGGGCTGATTGCGCTCGTCGCCCAGCACCGGATAGAGATTTTCGACGATGCGGATGTGCCAGTCACCGCTGGCCGGATAGGTCAGTATCTGCGGGGGGGTGCGGTCTTCGTTGCCGCGACAGAACGGGCAGGTTTCAACGTGCTTGCGTGTGTCGCGCGGCGCCAGTGCCTCGGCTTTTTTGGGCCGCATGCTGCGCGCGGTGGCAACCAGTACTGACTCGCTCGGCACGATCGGGTTGATGCGGATTTCACGGACTTCGTTGGCTTCACTCATTATTTTCCTGCCTCCTTTTGGGCAAGTTTAACGCAGCTACAACATTCAGTCTTTCTTGCGTTGTTTCCCGTAGAGTTTACGACCCACCATGCGCTTGCGGTGCGCCGCGCGTTTTTCGCTGTCGGTGGGTGGCGCGGGTTTGCGTCCGGCGAATGGATTGGCACCGACGTTGAACTGCACGCGCAGCGGCGTGCCTTGCAACTTGAACGCCTGGCGGAAGGTATTTTCCAGATAGCGCTTGTAGCTGTCGGCGATTTTATCCAGCGCACTGCCGTGCACCACGATCAGCGGTGGGTTCATGCCACCCTGGTGTGCGTAGCGCGGTTTCGGGCGGAACGGCCCGGACTTGGGTGGCTGGTGCGCCATCACCGCATCCATCAGGATGCGTGTGAGTTGTGGTGTCGGCAGTTTTGCCATGGCGGCGTTGTAGGCCTGATCCACCGAGCCGATCAGGCTGCCGACGCCGGTGCCCTTGAGTGCCGAAATATAGTGGAATTTGGCGAATTCAAGGAATTGCAGCTTGCGCGAAATGTCGCGCTTGACGGTATCGCGCTGGTAATCATCGAGGTCGTCCCACTTGTTCACCGCCACCACCAGTGCGCGACCGGTTTCGAGGACGAAGCCGGCCATATGTGCGTCCTGTTCGGTAATGTCCGACTGGGCGTCCAGCACCAGTACCACGACGTTGCAGTCTTCGATGGCTTGCAGGGTTTTGACCACCGAGAATTTCTCGATGGCTTCAAAAATCTTGCCTCGGCGGCGCACCCCGGCGGTGTCGATCAGGGTGTATTTTTTACCGGCACGTTCAAAATCAATGTAAATGCTGTCGCGCGTGGTGCCGGGCTGATCAAACGCGATGACGCGCTCTTCGCCTAACAGCGTGTTGACCAGCGTCGATTTGCCGACGTTGGGGCGACCGACGATGGCAATTTTCGGGTGGTGATCAGCGTCAACATCTGGCTCGTCCGGGAAGCTTTCCAACGCCAGCTCGACCAGTTCCTCTACGCCTTCGCCGTGGCTGGCAGAAATCGCCAGCGGGTCGCCCAGCGCCAGTTCGTGAAACTCGGCGGTGACGACTTCGCGGCGCATGCCTTCGGTCTTGTTGACCACCAGAAACACCGGGCAGCCGCTTTGACGCAGGCGATCGGCGATGATTTTGTCCTGCGCCGTGCAGCCGGTGCGTACGTCGACCATGAACAGGATCACGTCGGCTTCATCGACCGCCTGCAAGGTCTGGCGTGCCATTTCGTGCATGATGCCGTCCTTGACGACCGGCTCGAAGCCACCCGTATCAACCACCAGAAATGGTTTTTCACCGATTTTGCCGTGGCCGTAATGGCGGTCACGTGTCAGGCCGGGCATATCCGCAACGATGGCGTCGCGGGTTTTGGTGAGGCGGTTGAACAGTGTCGATTTGCCCACATTGGGGCGGCCGACAAGTACGAGCGTGGGTTTCATGATAAGTAACCGCCAGACCAGTCTGGCTAAAAATTAGGGCTGCAATGTCAACGCGTAAACGCCGCCATTGGCCGTTTGTACCAGCAGGCCGCCGTTATGAGCCTGTGGCGTGCTGATGATGGGCGAGCCATCGGTGGCGGCGCGACCGGCAAAGCTGCCGTCGTCAAGTGCGAGTAAATGCACGTAACCTTGCAGATCGCCGACCGCCAGATAATTGCCGACCCGGGCCGGCGCGGTGAGGTGACGCGCGCGCAGTGTGTCCTGTTTCCATACGCTGCGGCCAGAGGTTTTTTCCAGCGCGATCACGGCGTCCCGGGTGTCGGTGACATACACATTGTTGTCGTCGATCGCCAGTCCGGCAGTGCTGGAAATGTCCCGCGACCAGAGCAGATTGCCACTGCGTAAATCAAAACACGCCACGCGTCCCTGATAGGCGGTAGCACATACCTGTGAGCCGTCTGCAACCGGTGTGCTGGTGATGTCGGCGATACGCTCGATCTCGGATGCGCCTTTTGGTACAGCAACGTTGGCCTCCCAGCCCAGTGTGCCGTTATCGAGCGCCAGCGCCACCAGTTTGCCGCCCGCGAATCCGGCAAATACGCCACCCCGGGTCACCAGCAGTCCGGCCTGGCTGCGTAGCGACAAGGCTGGCAGGCTGCGTTCGTACATCCATTTTTGGCTGCCGTCTTTGGCGTCCAGTGCGTAGATATGGCCGTCTGCTGTGCGTGCGATGACGATGCCGCTGACAACTTGCGGCACGCCCAGCACTTCGCTCGACAACTGGATTTTCCACAACGCTTTACCGCTGCCATCAAAGGCCAGCAGCTGGCCTTTGAGTGTGCCGACCACTTCAATGTCATCGCCCGCAGCCACACCCGCAGACAGTTTGCTGCCGACGCTGCTCTGCCCGCTGCTGGCACCGGTTGCGGCATTGAATTGATGTAGCTGACCATCATGGCCGGTGGCGAAAATCCGTTTGTCAGTGAATGCAGGCGCGAAAGCATAGCCCTGCGCCGCGCCGACTTTTGCCTGCCAGCCGGTTTTGACGCTGACACGTGGTTTGAACTCGGTCAGCGCGGCGGGTTTTTCAGTGCCCGCGCTGCCAAACCAGTTCATCGGATTCACGCTGGGCAGGCTGGAACAGCCCGCCAGACTGGCGACCAGCAACACGGATGACAGGCGGTATAGTGGGCTCATTTGGTTTCTCCACCGAGGGCGTCGAGTTTGACTTCGATGTATTTGCGGAACGGGCTTTGTGCGTCCAGTTTTTCCAGCGCAATGGTGTAGCTGGCGCGCGCCTGCGCAGGCTGGTTCTGTTGCATCAGCGCGTCGCCCTTGAGATCGGCAAAGCGCGCAGCAAAGGCTTCATCGTGCGGCGCATCGAGCAGCTTGATCGCGTCTGCGGGCTTTTTCTGCTCGATCAGCAAGGCTGCCAAACGCAGGCTGGCCAATTGTTTCATGCCATTTTCCCTGCTGTGGTCGAGCACCCACTGTAACTGCGCCTGGGCGCTGGTGAGATCGCCTGCCTGGCTGTTGCTGCTGGCCGAGATCAGCGCGGCGCGCGCGGCATAGGCGGTGCCTGCATACTTGTCAATGAGCGCGGCGGCGGTGTCTTTGACCAGCTTGGGCTGGTTGGACTGTTGCGCAGTTTGCAGCGTGCCAAACAGGCTGGCCGCTTCAGCGGATTGTTTGTGCTGGTAATAATTCCACCATTGCATGCCGGCAAAACCAATCACCAGGATTGCCAGCGCGCCGACGGCGAGGTTGCCGTAACGGTTCCAGGCGTCTTTTAGGGCGTCGAGCTTTTCCTGCTCTTCCAGATCATAGGCCATGCGGATTATTTCCTTGCTTTCAAAAGGTCAATGAGTTGTGCGGTACTGCAATGCGCCTGTTCGGCGGCTTCACGCAGGGGTTTCAGGCTGATGTGCCCGGCGGCGGCTTCGTCGTCGCCGATGATGAGCGCATAGTGTGCGCCGCTGGCGTCGGCTTTTTTCATCTGCGATTTAAAGCTGCCGCCGCCGCAGTGTAGCACTGCCGCCAAGCCCGCTTCGCGCAGCGCACGCGCGACCTGCCAGGCGAACGGCGTGGCGGCATCGCCCTGGTGCACGATATAGGCGGCGGGGGCGGTGTCTGGTGTAGCAATGCCTGCCTCGTCCAGTAGCGCCAACAGGCGCTCGACGCCCATCGCGTAGCCGCATGCCGGTGCGGGTTTGCCACCGATTTGCCCGATCAGGCTGTCATAGCGACCACCGGCGCACACCGTGCCCTGCGCGCCGAGTTTGTCGGTGACCCACTCGAACACGGTGTAGTTGTAATAATCCAGCCCGCGTACCAGCCGTGGGTTGATGCGGTAGTCGATGCCATTGGCGCGCAGCAGGCTTTGCACGCCGTCGAAGTGCGCGATGGAATCTTCGTCGAGGTCATCAAGCAGGCGCGGCGCGGCGTCAATCAGCGCCTGCATGGCGGGATTCTTGCTGTCGAGAATACGCAGCGGATTGCTGTGCAGGCGGCGCTTGGCGTCCTCGTCCAGCAGGTCTGGCTGTGCTTCAAAATAGGCGATCAGGCGGGTACGGTAGCGCGCGCGTGATTCGCTGCTGCCCAGGGTATTGAGTTCGAGCGTGATGTCGGTCAGGCCCAGGCGCCGCCATAAGTCGGCGGTCATGACGATGTGCTCGACGTCCATGTCCGGACCGGCATAGCCAAGTGACTCGACACCGACCTGGTGAAACTGGCGGTAGCGGCCTTTTTGCGGGCGTTCGTGGCGGAACATCGGCCCGGCGTACCACAGCCGCTGCGGCGCGTTGTACAGCAGATTGTGCTGGATCACCGCGCGCACGCAGGCGGCGGTGCCTTCCGGACGCAGCGCCAGCTGTTCGCCGTTGAGCGCGTCTTCGAATGCATACATTTCCTTTTCGACGATATCTGTTACCTCGCCGATGGCGCGTTTGAACAGCGCGGTCTGCTCGACGATAGGCGTGCGGATTTCGTGGTAGCCATAGGCGGCGAGCCAGTCGCGCACCACGCTTTCAAAGTGCTGCCAGCGTGGGCTGTGCTCAGGCAGGATGTCGTTCATGCCACGAATGGCCTGGAGAGGAGTGCTCATGAATCTATCGTTTAGAGAGCCAAGGTAGGCCGGGTTTATACAACAGTGATCGGGATGGTTTTAGCCTGGTGCAGCGGCTGGCCTGCGGCGTAATGGCTGCGCACGTAGGTTTCCACGATCTGCTGGAATTCTTCGGCAATGTGGTCGCCTTTGAGCGTCACGGTTTTGCTGCCATCGACGTACACCGGCGCAACCGGTACTTCGCCGGTGCCAGGCAGCGAAATGCCGATGTTGGCGTGTTTCGATTCGCCCGGCCCGTTGACCACGCAGCCCATCACTGCCACGCGCATGTCTTCGACGCCGGGGTAATGCTTGCGCCACACCGGCATCTGGTCGCGCAGATAGCGTTGAATATCCTGCGCCAGATGCTGGAACACGGTGCTGGTGGTGCGCCCGCAACCGGGGCACGCGACGACCATTGGGGTGAACGAGCGTAGTCCCATGGTTTGCAGGATTTCCTGGCCAACCACGACCTCCTGGCAGCGGTCGCCGTCGGGTTCCGGCGTCAACGAGATGCGGATGGTGTCGCCGATGCCTTCCTGCAGCAGCACCGACAACGCAGCGGTCGAGGCAACGATGCCTTTGGAGCCCATGCCTGCTTCGGTCAGGCCGAGGTGCAGCGGGTAATCGCTGCGCGTGGCGAGTTCGCGGTAGGTACTGATCAAGTCCTGCACGCCGGATAATTTGCACGACAGAATGATGCGGTCGCCGGGCAGGCCGATTTCTTCGGCCTTGCGGGCGGATTCCAGCGCCGAGGTAATCAGCGCTTCGCGCATCACCCATTCCGGCGCGCGTGGGTCGGCCAGTCGGGCATTATCGTCCATCATGCGCGCCAGCAGCGCCTGATCGAGGCTGCCCCAGTTGACGCCGATGCGTACCGGTTTGTTATAACGGCAGGCGGTTTCGATCATCGCGGCGTACTGTTCGTCGCGCTTGCTGCCTTTGCCGACGTTGCCCGGGTTGATGCGGTATTTGCCCAACGCTTCGGCGCAGGTCGGCACACTCGCCAGCAGTTTGTGGCCGTTAAAGTGAAAATCACCGATCAGTGGCACATCGCAGCCGCGCTGAGCCAATAAATCGCGGATGCGTGGCACCGCTTCGGCTGCCTCGAGCGTGTTGACGGTGATGCGCACCAGCTCGGAACCGGCACGCCACAACGCATAAACCTGTTCGGCAGTGGCGGCGATATCGGCGGTGTCGGTGTTGGTCATCGATTGCACGACGATGGGCGCATCGCCACCGACGGCGATGCTGCCGATCATGACTTTGCGTGTGCTGTGGCGCGGGATGTGGAATTCAAACATGGCAGTTACTCAATGGTCAGGCGCGCCACGCTGACTTTGGTGTGCGCGGTGAGGTCAACCGGTTTGCCGTTGTAGCTCAAGCTGACGTTGGCTGCATTGCCGATGACGGCGTTAAATGGCGGTTGGCCGGTGAATTGGGCGGTCTCGCCTGCGTGATACAGGCGCGACACGATGCGTTTTTTGTCAGCATCGGTGATTTCGACCCAAGCATCCTTGGCGAAACGCAGATCCAATGTGGCGTTGCCCCCCGCAGCGGTTGGGCTGGCGGGTGCGGCGATACTGCCGGTTGGTGTTGCTGCGGGCGTCGGGGGTGTCGAAACAACCGGTGCCATGACTGGAGCAAGCGGCGCTGCGGGCGTGCTTGCGACCACGGGCGCTGTGGCGGGGGCGGGCATTGTTGGCGCAGGCGCCGCTACAGTTTGGGTTGGCGCGTTACGTAGCCACTGATAAACACCGAGTGTCAGGGCAATGACGACGATGATCACTGCGCCGATCAGCTTGAGCCAGTATTGCGACAGGCTGCGTGAAATGGTGATGTGCTCGTCGCGGATGGTGAGGTCATCAGCGGCTGCCTTGGGTGTTTGCATGGCAGCCAGTAGCTGCTGGTCATCAAGCTGGAGCAATCGTGCATAGTTGCGCACAAAGCCGCGACTGAACACCGGGCCGAGGCTGTCAAACTGATCGCTTTCAATTGAATCAATCTGTTTTGGCGTGAGCTTGAGGCGGTTGGCGACATCGGCCACGCTCAAGCTTTGCGTTTTGCGCGCGTGAGCCAGCTGGGCGCCGACGGACAGGCTGGCGTCACTCATTGGTATTGCCCATTCAGCAGCAGACGGGTTTCAGGCGCATCGGCAAAGCGCTTGCGCATTTGAAACCCATAGCTGGCTTCGTCATCGCGGTCACCGGTCTGGCGTGCCAGGCGCACACCGAGCCAGAGCGTTGCGGCAGTCGGCGGGCTCACTTCAAAATACCGCGCCAGCAAGGTCTTTGCTTCCGTATAGCGGCCCTGCTGGTAATACAGCGTAGCCAGTTGCGATAGCGCTTGTGGCTGGTTTGGCTGGCGTTTCAGCGCGCGTTCGAAATAAGCTTGTGCAGCACTTATATTATTGGCTTTGAGCGAACAGATTCCCGCGTTGGTCAGCGCACGCTCAGGTGAAGGATAAAGCGGATTGGCCAACGCGATATTGAATTGGGTCAGCGCTTCCGGGATGCGATTGCGTGTGCACAGAAACCAGCCATAGTTATTGTGTGTTTCGGATTCGCCAGGTGCCAGCGCGATGGCGCGCAAAAAATTGCTTTCCGCTGGTTTATCCTCTTTCAGTTCCATGTATACCAGCCCCATCATGTTATAGGCCGGGGCATAGCGGTTGTCCGACGACAGCGCCTCGCGCAGTTCTTCCAGCGCGACCGAATACTGGGTGCGGGTGAAGTAATCCGCCGCCAGTTCGGTGTGTATGCGTGCACGATTGGTTTCATCGCTGCTGTTGGCTGTGGACGTTTGCTGCGTCGCAGGCGCAGCCTGGTTGCCGGGATTTTGGGCGCAGCCTGACAGCACCAGCATAGCGAGCAGAAAACCGATTTTTTTCACCGTATCACCTCGATGCGGCGCAAGGTCCGCTTGGTTTTGTCCTGTACCTGACCGGCCAGCTGGCCGCAGGCTGCGTCGATGTCTTCGCCGCGCGTTTTGCGTGTCGTGACAACGTGACCCGCCTGCACCAGCAGGTCGCGAAAACGATGAATCGCATCAAAGCGCGAACTGCGGTAGCCGGAATTGGGAAACGGGTTGAATGGAATCAGGTTGAACTTGCACGGCACTTCGCGCACCAGTTCAATCAGCTGGCGGGCATGCGCGGGTGTGTCGTTGACGCCGTCGAGCATCACGTATTCAAACGTGATGAAGTCGCGCGGTGCGCGCTCCAGATAGCGCTGGCACGCGGCCATCAATTCGGCCAGCGGGTATTTCTGGTTGATTGGCACGATCTCGTTGCGCAGTGCGTCGTTGGGCGCGTGCAGCGATACCGCCAGCGCCACCGGGCAGTCTTCGCGCAACCGGTCCATCGCCGGTACGATGCCGGAGGTGCTGACAGTGACACGGCGGCGCGACAGGCCATAGGCGTTGTCGTCGAGCATGATGTTGAGCGCGGTGACGACGTTGGCGTAATTCGCCAGCGGCTCGCCCATGCCCATCATCACCACGTTGGAAATCACCCGTTCGCCTTTCGGGTCGCGCCCCAAGGCATGGTTGGCGTACCACACCTGGCCGATGATTTCGGCGACGCTGAGGTTGCGGTTGAAGCCCTGTCGCCCGGTCGAGCAGAAGGTGCATTCGAGCGCGCAACCAACTTGCGACGACACGCACAGGGTACCGCGCGTGCCGTCTGGAATGTAGACGGTTTCCACCCCGTTTTGATTGCCTGCGTCGAGCAGCCACTTGCGCGTGCCGTCGCTCGATGCCTGCTCGGTCATCATGCTCGGTGGCGTGATGAGGGCAACCTGCTTGAGCTTTTCGCGCAGTGATTTCGCCAGGTCGCTCATGGCGTCGAAATCCGCTGCGCCGAAATGATGCATCCAGCGCATCACCTGTTTGGCGCGAAACGGCTTTTCGCCGAGTTCGGCGAAGTAGCCGGTCAGGCCGGGCAGGTCGTAATCGAGCAGGTTGGGGGTCATGGGTGGGATGGAAACCGCGTGTGACAAATTAACGCGAGTAAATGTTCAGCGCCGGGAAGTAGTAGGCGATTTCGACAGCGGCAGTTTCTGCTGCATCGGAGCCATGTACAGCGTTGGCGTCGATGCTGTCGGCGAAATCGGCACGGATGGTGCCGGGTGCGGCTTTTTTCGGGTCGGTCGCGCCCATCAGGTCGCGGTGTTTGGCAATCGCATTTTCGCCTTCAAGGGTTTGAACCATGACCGGACCGGAAATCATGAATTCGACCAGGTCTTTGAAGAATGGGCGCTCGCGGTGCACCGCGTAGAAACCTTCAGCTTCAGCGCGTGACAGGTGCATCATACGGGCGGCGATGATTTTCAGGCCGGCGTCTTCAAAACGCTGGTAGATTTTGCCGATCACATTTTTTGCGACAGCGTCGGGTTTGATGATGGATAGGGTACGTTCGACAGCCATAGTGGGACTCCAAGGGTTTTAAAGGATTTTTAGGGTTGAAAATCTCGCATAAAGTAGCACGAAATGCCCATAAAATAAAGGCTTAGCCGGGGTTATCCGGCAACCATCGCGGTGCGAGGCCGGGGTTGTCTGCAGCCGCTTGCCAGTCACATTCAATGCCGATGCCGGGCACCCACACCAGCGTATCGCCGCAAAATAGTAACGGCAGCCGGTCGCGCTGCCATGGTGGCAAGGCGGATTCCTGCAGCAGGTTTTTCAGGCTGCGACGTGGCCGCAGGCAATCCGGGCGCAGCGATTCGCCGCCCTGGCGTACGCGTACATTGAGTTTGGCGCCCACCAGTCTGGCCACCGCCAAACCGTTGCCGCGGTGTGCTGACAGTTGCAATTGACCCGCCAGTTCGGGTAGTGCAAGGGGGGCAGACGCATCCCAATGCCAGCGTTGCCCGGCAGCGATGGGCATAGGGGTGGGCAGCAGATAGACCCAGCCCCGGTAACGGCGCATTTGCCAGTCGGCGTGTTCAAGCAGGATTCCGGCATCGCTGCGCGCGGCGATGAGTTGATCCAGCATCGCGGCCAGGCGTTCGCGACTGGCGCCCGGCACGCCATGCCGGGATAGAAAATAACGCAGCAAATTGCGTGCGCGGGGGGGCGTGAGCGCTGCCAGCCGGGCGCAATCGAGGCGACGCGGCAACATTGCGTCGGCGGCGTCGGAGGCCGCCAGCGTGTCCAGCAGTTCGGTGGCTTCGGCCATGTTTTGCGCGCTACGCGCCAGTGTTGAGCGCCAGGCCGGGTAGCGGGTGGCGATCAGCGGCAACACGTCGTGGCGTAAAAAATTGCGTGCGTGACGCGTGTCTGTGTTGCTTTCGTCGTCTATCCAGTGTAACTGCCGGGCGTTGGCCCACGCCTGGATTTCGCTGCGATCATGATCCAGTAACGGTCGCAGCAGTGCCGGGCCACTGGCAGGTTGACGCAGTGTTGGCATCGCCGCCAGGCCTTTCGGCCCAGCGCCGCGCAACAGTTGTAGCAGCAATGTTTCAGCCTGGTCGTCGCGGTGGTGGGCGAGGGCGATAAAGTCGACTGCAAGCTCGGCAAATGCGGCATAACGCGCCTTGCGTGCGGCGGCTTCGAGTCCCACCTCAGCAATGTTGGCCAGATTGACCGTGCGTATCTCGAGTGGAATGCGCCGTTCGCTGCAAAGTTGTGCACACGCACCGGCCCAGGCATCGGCGTGCGGGCTGATGCGGTGGTTGATGTGGACGGCGGATAATCGAATACGGTGGTTGGCGGCGAGCTGCGCCAGCACATCGAACAATACAACCGAATCCATGCCGCCACTCAGGCCGACCGCAATCCGGCTGTCAGGCGCAACGTGCTGCGTCAGCCACGCCGCAACGCTGTCTGGCAGGCTATTTGGCGACGGTTTCCTTGAAGCGGCCATAGCTCATCAGGCGCTCGTAGCGGGTTTCAAGCAGGACGTCGATGGGTTGTTTGGTGAGGTCGTCGAGCGCATCCTGCAGGGATTTTTTCATGGATTGCATCATCAGTGCCGGGTCACGGTGTGCGCCACCAAGCGGTTCGTTGACGATGCGGTCGATCAGATTGAGTGATTTCAGTCGTGGTGCGGTGATGCCGAGGGTTTCAGCGGCGACCGGCGCTTTGTCGGCGCTTTTCCACAAGATCGACGCGCAGCCTTCGGGTGAAATAACGGAATAGGTCGAATATTGCAGCATCATGGTCTGGTCACCGACACCAATCGCCAGCGCGCCGCCCGACCCGCCTTCGCCGATGATGGTGCAGAGAACCGGCGTCTTCAGCTCGGCCATGACGAACAGGTTGCGTGCAATGGCTTCGGATTGGCCGCGTTCTTCGGCGCCGATGCCCGGGTAGGCGCCGGGGGTGTCGATGAAGGTCATCACTGGCACGCCGAATTTCTCAGCCAGACGCATCAGTCGCAGCGCTTTGCGATAGCCTTCCGGGCGTGGCATGCCGAAATTACGGTAGATTTTTTCCTTGGTGTCGCGGCCTTTTTGATGGCCGATGACCATTACGCTGTTGCCGTTGAAACGTGCCAGGCCACCCACGATGGCCGGGTCATCGCCGTAGGCGCGGTCGCCGTGCAGTTCTTCAAAGTCGGTGAACAATGCGCCCAGGTAGTCGAGCGAATACGGACGTTGCGGATGGCGTGCAACTTGTGAAATCTGCCAGGGCGTGAGTTTGGCGTAGATGTCTTTGGTCAGTTTTTCGCTCTTTTTTTGCAGACGGCCAATTTCTACCGAGATGTCCAGCGCCGAGTCGTCCTGTACGTAACGCAACTCTTCGATTTTTGCTTCCAGCTCGGCGATCGGCTGCTCGAAGTCCAGAAAGGTGGTTTTCATGGGCAGTCAGACGGTAAAAAGGCGGCATTGTAACGGAAATCGGGCTGGCTAACGCGCATATCCACCCGCCTGGTTTCCATGATCAATGGTGATGGCCGTGCTCGCCGTGGGCGTGGCCATGGGCGACCTCTTCGGCGCTGGCAGCACGTACGCTGTCTACATGGCAGCTGAATTTCAGCGTTTGGCCAGCCAGTGGGTGGTTGCCGTCGACGACTACGGTGTCGTCGGTGATGTCGGTTACTGTGTACAGCATGAATTCTTCGGTACCTTCGGCAGCGCCTTCAAACTGCATGCCCACACTGGCGTCGGCCGGGAACAGATGACGTGGTT
Source organism: Sideroxydans lithotrophicus (assembly GCA_022736605.1). GTDB lineage: Bacteria > Pseudomonadota > Gammaproteobacteria > Burkholderiales > Sulfuriferulaceae > Sulfuriferula. The sequence goes on along the minus strand of DZDB01000005.1, from coordinate 6,108 downwards.
CGGTGCGCACCAGCTCGGCTTCGTACTCGCCAAATGCGTATTCCGGCTCCAGTGTCACGTCGAGATCATCACCTTCGTTTTTGCCTTGCAGGGCTTCTTCGACGGTCGGGAAAATGCCGTCATAGCCGCCATGCAAGTAACTAACTGGCTCGCTGCTTTTTTCCAATATTTCACCTTGCAGGTTGCTGAGCTGGTAACTGATGGTGACGATGGTGTCCTTGGCAATTTGCATGATGACCTCGAGTGGGCGGTTAGATTGGATTGGGTCGACGCAACGCGTCAAAGGCCGAATTCTAACCCATTTCAAAAAAATGTTGCCAACGGCTGCTTTATAATCGGGCATGGATAAACATTTGTTGGGCGGTCTGAGTGCCGCAGAATTTTTGCGGGACTACTGGCAAAAACAGCCGCTGCTGGTACGTAATGCGATTCCCGGGTTTGCCGGATTGCTTGACTACACAGCATTACAGGCGCTGGCGTGTGAAGACGAGGCACAGGCGCGGCTGATCCGCGAAACCAAGGCTGGCTGGGCGCTGGATCATGGCCCGTTCAAACCGTCTGATTTCAAACCTAAAGCCCGACTACCGTGGACCTTGCTGGTGCAGGAATTGAACCATCACTTGGCCTCAGCGCGTGATTTGTTGCAGCAATTTGATTTTATTCCGCATGCGCGGCTCGACGACCTCATGGTGAGTTATGCGGTGCCAGGAGGCGGCGTGGGCGCGCATTTTGATTCCTACGATGTGTTCCTGCTACAGGGCAGCGGCCAGCGGCGCTGGCAAATCAGTGCGCAAACGGATTTGACGCTGGTGGATGGTGCGCCGCTCAAGATATTGCAAAATTTTGTGCCTGAACACGAATGGGTGCTGAATCCCGGCGATATGCTTTATCTGCCGCCGCATTATGCTCACAACGGCGTGGCGGTTGACGCTTGTACCACGTATTCGATCGGTTTCCGTGCGCCCAGTGTGCAGGAAATCGCTACCCAGTTTCTGGTTTACCTGCAAGACAAACTGGATTTGCCCGGTATGTATCAGGATGCGGATTTGGCTTTGCAGTCGCATCCGGGCGAAATTGGCGACGCGATGCTTAATCAGGTTGCGGACATGATTGCACGTGTTGGTTGGCAACGCGCAGACATCGCTGATTTTCTCGGGCGGTATCTCACCGAGCCTAAACCGCATCTGTTTTTTGATCCGCCTGAGCCGGCGTTGACGCAATCGGCGTTTGCGCGGCGCGCACACAAGCAAGGCATAGCGCTCGCGCCGAAATCGCTGATGCTGTGGCGCGGTAACACATTCTATTTAAACGGTGAGCCATTGGCTGCAATGCCTGACGCGACGACGCTGCAACAGCTGGCAGATCGGCGTCGATTGGCAGGCGCGCAGATCACGGCAAGTTTACTGATTGCATTATATCCACTGTATCTGGATGGGTATGTCGTACTGGGTCAGGCTGGTGACTAAGCTAACCGAGACAGTGAATGGGCAGTGTCTGGGTGATGAATGGATACGCTAGCAGCCTGGTCACGTACATTATTGTGAAATATATCGCTAGAATTCATTAAGCACTAGCAAATTTCTAGGATTTTGCTAGAATTTTATCCGTCGGTCGTTTTTTTAAATGACTTTGGGCCGATTCGCTGTGGTTACTTGTCATTATTTTTTAAGGGAACATAAATGAAACACTCCGTCCTGCTTGCCGCCCTGTTGGCTCTTACCCTGACCGCTTGCGGTAAAAAAGAAGAAGCACCAGCGCCTGCTGATGCTGCTGCACCTGCTGCTGAAGCCCCAGCACCTGCTGCACCTGATGCCGCTATGCCTGCTGCACCTGCCGATGCTGCTGCACCTGCTGCACCAGCTGATGCTGCTGCACCTGCTGCACCAGCTGATGCTGCTGCACCTGCTGCACCTGCCGATGCGGCTGCTCCTGCTGCACCTGCAGCTCAGTAATTCAGCAAGACCACCTGCTGTTAAAAAAGCCGACTTTATGTCGGCTTTTTTTATTGTGGTTGATTTTGTCAGCTTGACGCGCATTGGGTAACTCAGCCCAGTTTTTGTTTCAGTCGGTAGATTGCAGATTCGAGATTTGGCAGTGAGGTTGTGTAGGCAAAACGCAGATATTGATTTGCCTTGTGTGTCCCAAAGTCGCGCCCGGGTGTGATGGCTACGCCGGTTTCTTCAAGTAACATGCGCGCAAATTCAAAGCTGTCCTGCGTGAAGCGGGAACAGTCTGCATACAGATAAAATGCCCCCTGCGGCATTACTGGTAAACCAAATCCAAGTTCCATCAAGTGGGTTGCCAGATAGTCGCGACGGGTTTTCAGTTCAGCCTTGCGCGATTCAAGCAGGGCAATGCAGGTGGGTTCAAAAGCGGCGATCGCAGCAAGTTGTGCGGGCGTGGACGCTGCCAGAAACAGGTTCTGCGCGAGTCGATCCAGTGCTGTCATGGCCCAGTCGGGCGCCACCAGCCAGCCGAGCCGCCAGCCGGTCATCTGGAAGTATTTCGAAAAGCTGTTCACTACAAACACCTGGTCAGAGTGCGCCAGCGCGGTCTGATAGTTACCTTCGTAAATCAGCCCATGATAAATCTCGTCCACCACCAGGTAGGCACCACGGGCGGCACACAGCGAGGCGATAGCACGCACGTCCGCGTCAGGCACCACGCTGCCGGTTGGGTTTGAGGGTGAGGCGAGCAGCACCACTTTGACGTCGGGTGTCCAGTGGTGTTCAACCAGGGTCGGGGTGAGCTGGTAGGCGCTGTCGGCATCAACTGGTACAGCCAGCGTTTGCGCTTCAATAAAGCGCGCAAAGTGACGGTTACATGGGTAGCCCGGGTCGGCCAGCATAATCTGATCCGACGGCTCCGCCAGCAATCCCAAGGCCAGCAGCAGTGCGCCGGATGCGCCGGGTGTCACGACGATGCGTTGGGCGTCGACTGTCACGCCGTACTGGCTGGCATAGTAATCGGCGATGCACGCTCGCAGCGCAGGCAAGCCAAGCGCAGGTGTGTAGTGCAGATCGCCGCGTTGCAGCGCCTGGATGCCGGCATCGATGATGGGTTGAGGCGTGGGAAAATCCGGTTCGCCGATTTCCAGATGAATAATCGAGCGCCCAGCGGCCTCCAGTTCACGTGCTCGCGCCAGGATTGCCATGACGTGAAATGGCGCGATATCGCGTACCCGATGGGCAATTCGCGGCATGGTCATGCGTCAGCGTCGGGCAATAGTGGCGCAGCTTGCAGGTGTTCCAGATCGACCGCCTCAATCTGGTTGAAGCGCTTGCTGATTTTCTGGCTGCTGATGTGAACCTGGGTGGCGTCGTCGTTGGCCTGGCGGATGTGATCGGCGAGTTTTTTCATGCGCTCGTCGAAGCGGGAAAAATCCTTGCCCAGCTTGGACAATTCGTCCTTGATGATGTGCACCTGGCGGCGCGTTTCGACGTCCTTGATGACCGCGCGCGCGGTGTTCAGTACCGCCATCAGCGTGGTCGGCGAGACGATCCACACGCGGCGGCTCATGGCGTATTCGACCAGATCGGTGTGATAGGCGTGAATCTCGGCAAACACTGCTTCGGCAGGCAGGAACATTACCGCGCCGTCCGAGGTTTCGTGTTCGATGATGTACTTGCTGGCGATATCATCGACGTGTTTTTTCACGTCGGATTTGAAGGCGCGCGTCGCCAGGCTGCGGTCGCTGTCTGAGCCGTCGCGGATGAACATGCGGTTGTAGTTTTCCAGCGGAAATTTCGAATCGACCGCCACTTTGCCGGTTGGCTCTGGCAGCACCAGCACGCAATCGGCGCGGCTGCCGTTCGATAAGGAGGTCTGGAAGCTGTACGCATCCGGCGGCAGGATATTGCGCACCAGCCCTTCCAGTTGTACCTCGCCAAATGCCCCGCGAGAGCGTTTGTCGCCCAATAATTCTTGTAGCGTCAACACATTGCTTGACAGGCCGTCGATTTTTTTCTGCGCCTCGTCGATGGTGGCAAGCCGCGCCATGACGTTGGCAAAGGTTTCGTTGGTTTTTTTGAAGCCTTCGTCCAGGCGCTCGGTGACTTTGCCGGAAATCTCTGCCAATCTTGCGTCCACGCCTTTGGCCAGGGTGTCGACCGCGCTGGACAATTGCTGCGTGGCGTTGTGCATCGTGGTCTGGATCAGTGTTTGCTCGGCGCGGCCCTGTTCAGCCAGGGTTTGCAGCGTCTGTGCCAGAAAACCGGCCTGGGCTGTTTGCAGTGTCGCTGCGAATTCAGCCAGTTGTGCGTTGATCGCAGTGCGCATGCTGGCCAACTGTTCGGTTTGTGATAACTGTAACGTCTGTACATTGTCGCGAGTTGCGCCCAGCTCGCTGCCGACGGTGCTGCGCAGGCGTTCTGAAACCTCAGTCAACGCGTTATGGGTGCGCTCTGACTGTCTGGCAAGGCCGTCGTGCAGATCGCCGAGCATGGCGCGGTGGCGCGCTTCCAGCTCATGGTTCAGGCTGGCAGGCAGCGTGGCCGCCAGTGCGTTGAGTTTGAGCGCCAGCCAGACGAGGGCGACAAGGATGAATGCAGCGCCGAGGCCAATCAGGATTTCGAGCATGGTTTCTCCAACTTGAAGCGCGGATTATAGAGCAGCGCAAGGGCGCGCTGTATGCAATAAAAAACCCCGACGCATGCGTCGGGGTTTTTTATTGTGCCGATAGTTGAACTTAAGCGCTGCGGTTACGCTTGCGTTCGTTCTCGGTCAGAAAGCGCTTGCGGATACGAATCGACTGCGGGGTGATTTCCACCAGCTCGTCGTCTTCGATGAATTCCACTGCGGATTCCAGCGTCATTTTCATCGGCGGGGTCAGGCGCACGGCTTCATCGGTACCGGAAGCGCGCACGTTGGTGAGCTGCTTGCCCTTGATCGGGTTGACCACCAGGTCGTTGTCGCGGCTGTGCACGCCGATGATGATGCCTTCGTACAGTTTGTCGCCAGGGGCGACGAACATGCGGCCACGGTCTTCCAGCTTCCACAGTGCATAGGCCACGGCTTCGCCCTGATCCTGCGAAATCAGCACGCCGTTGCGACGTCCCGGCATGTCGGCTTTCATTGGGCCGTAATCGTCAAAAACGTGTGCCATGATGCCGGTGCCGCGCGTCAGGGTCATGAATTCGGACTGGAAGCCGATCAGGCCGCGCGCCGGAATACGGTATTCCAGCCGAACCCGGCCCTGGCCGTCGGGCTGCATGTCCTGCAGGTCGCCACGGCGGCGGCCAAGCTCTTCCATGATGGCGCCCTGGTTGACTTCTTCCACGTCCACAGTCAGCGCTTCATACGGCTCGGATTTTTCGCCGTCGATTTCCTTGTACACCACGCGCGGTTTCGACACGGCAATTTCGAAGCCTTCGCGGCGCATGCTTTCCAGCAGAATGGTCAGGTGCAGTTCGCCGCGACCCGAGACCAGAAAGGTATCTGCATCGGCGGTGTCTTCCACTTTCAGCGCGACGTTGGTTAGCAGCTCTTTGTTCAGGCGGTCACGGATCTGACGGCTGGTGACGAACTTGCCTTCGGTACCGGCCAGCGGCGAGCTGTTGACCTGGAACGTCATGGTCAGCGTTGGTTCGTCGACTTTGAGCATAGGCAGCGCCTGGGGAGTTTCGCGGTCACAAATGGTGACGCCGATACCAATGTCTTCAATGCCGTTAATCAGCACGATGTCGCCAGCTTCGGCTTCGTCCACCAGCACGCGGTTCAGGCCCTGGAAACCCAGCACCTGGTTGATGCGCCCGGTTTTGGGCGTGCCGTCCGGACCGGCCATGACGACCACGCTCTGGCCTGGCTTAATGCGGCCATTGCTGACACGGCCAACGCCGATGCGCCCAACGAAGCTGGAATAATCAAGTGCCGAAATCTGTAATTGCAGCGGGCCTTCCGGGTCGCCAGCGGGCGCGGGGACGTGCTTGAGGATGGTTTCAAACAGCGCGCGCATGGTGTCGGTTTTTTCAGACATGTCGAGCATGGCAAAGCCATTCAGCGCCGAAGCGTAAACCACCGGGAAATCCAGCTGCTCTTCGGTGGCGCCGAGTTTGTCAAACAGATCAAACGTGGCGTTGACGGCAAAATCGGGTCGCGCACCGGGACGAT
>DZDB01000078.1 GCA_022736605.1 Sideroxydans lithotrophicus | reverse complement strand
CCTTGCTGTGCGGGCTGGATTCAGACAACACCTGCCAGTCACCCGGCATCGGTTCGAACACATTCACCACCACCGGCTGGTTCTTGGCATTTTTCAGGGTGATCTGGTACGCCGATTCCGACACGTAATTGAATTTTCCGCTGCCGCTGAGCTTCTGAAAATCGGTCTGTTTCCTGTCTGCGGTCACGTCGAAGGCTTCGCCCATCTTTAGCCGCACAGTTTCGTTTTTCGGCGTATGGTCGATGCTGTCTTCGCCGATAAATTGCGCATTGCCCGCGCTGTCCTTCGCGTACAGCCGCATCACGCCCTTCGGCAGCGGCACGCCCAGCCCGCCGCCTTTATTGTCAAAAGTCACATACACGCTGGCCTTGAGCTTTTGACCTAAATCACCATAACTGCCCTGGTAGTAATATGCCGCACCACGCAATTCCAGGGTTTTGATCACCGGAATCTGCGTCGCCGACAACAGCGCCACCTGTTTGGTCTGCTGCTCGGCCAGCGTCGTTGGCCGATTCAGCGTGTACAAGTGATATTCAAACAGATTTTCCTGTGCCATCGGCGCGGCTTCGGCAACCATGCCTTTGTCCCTGCGTACCGCCATCGCTGAGGGGCGCATCTGCTCGCGCACGCGATTCACGTCACCTGCGACCAGTTGCAGTTTGGCATTGGGAAAACGCGCACCGCTCTGGTTGGTGAGCGTGACCCAGCCGTTCAGATCCATGCGCGTGTCGTTATCCGACAGCTCCGCCACATAATCGGCGCGCCAGCTCAAACCGCCGGTAAGGTAGGACAATTCCAGATTCTGCATCCCGGCGTTCGGGTTCAGCACACTCATCACCAGCGTCGGCTGGTCACGCAAATTGTCCGGCACTGCGGCGAACGCCAGCCGCCCCGGCACACCGGTTTCGATATGGTCGGCAAATTTCAGTACAGTGCCGCCAGTGGTCGCCAGCACCGTGGCAACTTCACGCGTTTCCGCGCCGGTCGCCGGATTGGTCTTGATAACCGTGACCTGTTTGCCGACGTACTTTTCCAGCAGCTTGGCCGGCGTCAGCAGATCAAAATCGAAATTCTGCTCCAGCAAACTGAAGCCTTTTGCCGCACCCAGATTACGCAACAGCGCCGTTTCCGGCCGCATGCGCGCCGACACATCGCGCCATGCCAGATGGTTCAAACCATTGTCCAGCGCCACTTTGCGCTGATCTTTGATGAGCGCCAGATCGTCGTTGTAAATCGTCACCGCGACTTCACGCTGATCGCCCAGTGTGGTGAGTTTTTCATCGACCGGCGCGGCTATCGCACTGCCCGCGTTCAACAGCACAGCCAGCACAGCCGGATAGGCAATTTTCATTTTTCATCCTCATGAGGGTTGATACAGATTTGTTCGATTAAGACATCTACACCCTGGTCCGGCCGGATTGCCAGCGCCGGAATCGGCTCGCCACGCCGCCATGCAGCGACAGCGTCAAATTTGCCCGCACCCGTCACCAAAAACAGCACGGCGCGCGTCTGGCTCAAACGCCGCGCACTCAGGCTGACACGGTCGGCAGGTGGCTTGGGTGCATCGTGTACCGCCAGCACGGCGGCACTGTCCGGGCAGGTTCCCCAATCGTGACCGGGAAACAGGCTGGCGGTATGGCCATCCTCGCCCAAACCCAGCAATACCAGATCGAACAGGTCGACGCCGGACAATGTCCCGCCATACGCCAAAGCGGCCGCTTCGGCACCCAATTCAGCTGGAATCGGATGGATCTGCTGTGCCGGTATCGGGCTCGCCTGTAGCCAGCTTGCATTGACCATCTGGCTGTTGCGCGCCGCGTCATCAACCGGCAGACAGCGCTCATCACCCAACCAGATATGCCACTTGCGCCAATCAGTATCCAGCGTATGCAAGCTCGCATACAGCGCCTGCGGCGTCGTGCCGCCGGACAGTACCAGATGGAATGCGTCACGCGCCTGGATGGCCTGGTGTGCGGCACGCTCAACCCGGCTTAACGCCTGACTGACCAGTTGTTCGACACCCCTGACGAAATGCCAACGCGTACCCGAATAAGAAGATGTGTTTTGCATCCGGGCAGTGTAGCCCAGACCCACCGTCCAGCCTAGTTTCACACGCTTTCGGGCGACAACAGCCGGGCAATATCTGACTGGCATGCTTGCTGCTTATTGTTGGTTGTAAACCCTTTGCCGGAGCGCGAAATGAGAACCGAAGCCCAACACGAAACCCGCATCGTCAACACCCTTGCCAGCGAACGGCACGGTGTCACCACGCACATGCTGGCCATCGAAACCAACGGCCTCAAATCACACCAGGATGAAATCCGCACACGCCTGCTGGGCCAGCAAAGCATTTATGACAAGACCAGCCAAACCATCGGCCAGGAACTGACGCTGCGCGTCAAGCTGGCTTTCACCGCCAGCCGCACCAATCTTCCAAAATTACGCAACGCAGAGGACGAAACCTTGCTCGCAGGTTTGTATTCGATGGCCGAAGACGGCTCGCTTAATGGCAAATCCTTGCTGGTTTCAGTATCGGCCGCTACCTTGATGTCACCCGAAATCGAATACCTGTCACAACACAATGTCATGTATGCAGTACAGGCAGGCGTACAGGACGTGGCCACCCTGCTGCCCAGAATGACCCAACTGGTCGCGAGTGGCTATCGCATCGTGCTCGATGATGTCGCCCATGATGACGCCATGCGCCCGCTGCTGGCATTGGCCAGTCAGGTACGCGTCGATGTCAGCCACCACGATGCAATTCATCTGGAAAACACCGTACGCAGCTTGCGCACGCTGGGTGCCAAACACATCATTGCAATGAACGTTGCCGAAGAAGACACCTTCAACGCCTGCCTGAAACTCGGCTTCGACGCGTTTCAGGGCAACTATTTTTCCCAACCCAAAGGTGCACACGCCAGCGCGCCTGCCGTTAACCGCCTGCGTGTGCTGGAGCTGATGGATCGCGTGATTGCCCACGCCGACATGTCAGAAATCGAAGCGCTGCTGAAAATGGATGCGGCACTGAGTTACCGTCTGCTGCGTTTCACCAATTCGGCGGGCTCCGGCGTGACTCAACCGGTCGGGTCGATGGCCCAGGTACTGCACAGCATGGGGCACGCCATGCTGTACCGCTGGCTCACCCTGCTGTTGCATGCCAGCGATGCGACGGGAAACCACAATGTCCTGCTCAAACGCGCACTGACACGCGCCTGCTTCATGCAAGCGCTGGCGGGCAAAAGCCTGCAAGCCACGCAAGCAGACGAGCTCTATCAAGTGGGATTGTTTTCAGTCATGAAAGACATGCTTGGTACGGACGCTGCCAGCGCCTTTTCGCGGCTGGATCTGAATGAACCGGTCAAACAGGCTTTGGTGCACGGTGTCGGCAACCATGCCGGTTTCCTGGAGTTGGCGCTGGCCTGTGAAGCTGACGACGAAGCACGCATGCAGCAAGCGTCGGCACAATGCCTGGTCACCTACATCGACGTCAACATCGCGATGATTAACGCCCTCATCATCGCCGAGGAAGCCGCACTGTAACGCAATCACGCTGCTGCAGCACTTCGAACGCGCCGCGGAATCGGGTAAAATCAGCCTCCCGATTCACGGCGCGTCGTCATGTCCTCCACCCTCGTTTTTACCCTGGCAACCATTCCCGACACCGCAGGTTTGCGCACACTGTATGCCACTGGCGACAGCGCCAGCCCTGCGCAACTGGCTGAAATTGCGTATTTACAGTCACGCCAGACAAGCGGTGCAGATAGCCTGCCGTTTTATTTGCAGCGCATCGCCACGATTTCCTGTGTGCGCTACGACCGCCAGACTGCGAAAGTCTGGTCCCTGGGCAAAATCAGCGATGGCGAGACGCAGCTGATCAAAGCCCTGTTCGAAATCATCGACCAGCACAATCCCGATCTGGTTGCGTGGCAGGGCAGCGCGGTTGAAATTCCGCTGCTACAGAGTCGGGCGCTGATCCACGCGCTGCCGCTTCCTCAAGCATTACACCCAAGCGCAACGACTCTGCCCGACCTGAATCTGATGCAGCAAACCGGTGCTGAATCGCTTGACGGACTGGCGCGGCTGTGTGGCTTTCCCGGTCAGGCCGAACTCGACTGCAACGCTGTCTGGGCCGCGTTTCAAGCCAGGCAAATCGCTGACATTCAAGCGCATCACGAAGCCATGGCAGTCAATACCGCGCTACTCCATCTGCGCCTGCAATACCGCCACGGCGTACTGTCGGCGGCCGATTACAATGCCGCCTGCAAACGCATCCACACCGCACTGGTGCCACTCGATACCCCCCACTGGCGCGCTTTCATGGCGCGCTGGTCATCCATAGAAATCTGACATGACCGACGCTTCCCTCACCCTGAAAATAGAATCCCTCAACCATGAGGGCCGGGGCGTCGCCCACCGCGACGGCAAGGCCATTTTTGTTGACGGCGCACTGACTGGTGAAACCGTGACATATTCGGTTTACCGCAAAAAAGATGCGTTCGAAATGGCACAGGTGACACGCATCGTGCGCGAGAGCCACGCGCGGGTGAAGCCACGCTGCCCGCATTTTGGCGTCTGCGGCGGTTGCAGCCTGCAGCATATGGAGCCGTCCGCGCAGATCGCCGCCAAACAACGTGTGCTCGAAGACAATCTCACGCACATTGGCAAGGTTAAACCGGACACCATGCTGTCAGCGATACACGGCCCGGCCTGGGGTTACCGCAGCCGGGCGCGGCTATCGGTAAAGCTGGTCGAAAAAAAAGGCGGCGTGCTGGTCGGCTTTCATGAACGTAAAAGCAGCTTTGTGGCAGAAATGGACAGCTGCGAAGTCCTGCCGCCGCGCATCTCCGCACTGATACCGCACCTGCGCGCACTCATCATGCAACTGAGCATTCGCGATAAATTGCCGCAAATCGAGCTGGCCGCTACCGATGCCGTCGATGTGCTGGTGATCCGCCACATGGTGCCGCTGGGTGATGGTGATGAACAGCTGCTGCGGGTGTTTGCCGACGCACATCGCATTCAGTGGTGGCTGCAATCCAAAGGGCCGGACACCATCGTGCCATTTTATCCGCTGGATGCACCCGAGCTGGCGTACACCCTGCCGGAATTCAATCTGGTGATGCCGTTCCGCCCGAGCGAATTCACCCAGGTCAACACCGCCGTCAATCCGATCCTGATGCGCCGCGCCATGCAATTGCTTGATCCGCAACCGTTCGAGCGCATCGTCGATATGTTTTGCGGGCTGGGCAACTTTACCCTGCCGATTGCACGAAGCGCCAAACAGGTCGTCGGCATTGAAGGCAGCAAGGAACTGGTGGCACGCGCGCGCCAGAACGCCGAGCGTAACGGCTTGACCAATACCGAATTCATGGTGGAAAACCTGTTCACCATCACGCCTGATCAACTGGCGGCACTTGGCCATTTCGACAAGATGCTGATCGATCCGCCGCGCGACGGCGCCTATACACTGGTACAAGCGCTGGGGCTGGATGCGCCGAAACGGATTGTGTACGTGTCGTGCAATCCCGCCACGCTGGCGCGCGATGCGGCGGTGCTGGTACATGAGAAAGGCTATCGCTTGCGTGCGGCGGGCATCGCCAACATGTTCCCGCATACGGCGCACGTTGAATCGATTGCGCTGTTTGAGCGGGCCTGATTCAAACCCATAAAAAAGGCGCACCGCAGTGCGCCTTTTTATGCATACCAGACTGCGTCAATCGCGGTCACCAGAAAACGCCATCAGCAGATTCAGCAGATTGACAAAGATATTGTAGATATCCAGATACAACGCCAGGGTAGCCATCACGTAGTTGGTTTCGCCACCGTTCACAATCCGGCTCACGTCATACAGGATATAACCGGCGAAAATCATGATAGCGATGGCAGAGATTGCCAGTGACGCCGCCGGGACATGAAAGAACGCGTTTGCCAGCGAGGCAATCACCAGCATCACCAGTCCGACGAACAAAAATTTGCCCATGAAGCTGAAGTCTTTTTTGGTGACCGTGGCGATCCCCGCCAAGGTAAAAAAGATGATGCCCGTGCCGCCCGCCGCCATGCCGATCAGCTGTGCGCCATTACGGAAATGCAGTGCCGCTTGCAAGATCGGCCCCAGCATCAGGCCAAAGAAGAACGTAACGCCCAGCAGCAGGATCACACCGAGACTGTTATTGCGGTTGGCCGCAATACCCATGAACATGCCAAACATCACTGCCAGCATGCCTATCATGGAAAGCACCGGATGCTGCGCCATGAAGGCGAAATTCATACTGATACCGAACCAGGCACCAATCACCGTCGGGATCATGGTCAGGCTCAGCATCATGTAGGTGTTACGCAGAACCTTGTTTTGCGTCAGCACCAGCTGCGATGGCTGGCTATTGAGTGGGATATCGGGTTGCATTACTCGCCTCCAAAAAAAAGTCTACCGATAGGTAGACTAGAGGAGGCGCGCTTAAGTTGCAACTACGGAGAAAACACTTGGTGACGATTCAGCCTAGCCATTCCTGTTTGTTCAGCATGGCTCTCAAATGCCCCACGGCCTGACTGTGCAGCTGGCAGACGCGTGATTCTGAAACGCCCATCACGATGCCGATTTCCTTGAGATTCATTTCGTGCTCGTAGTACAGGCCCATGAGATTCTTTTCACGCTCGGGCAATGCCTGAATAGCTTCAATCAGCGCATCACGGAAACCGCTATCGAGCAGGCTGCCCAGCGGATCGCAAAGCGGCGCGACACAATGGCGATCAAGGAAATGATCACCGCTCGCGCCTTCATGAAAATCTTCAAAGTAAACCAGTTGATGGCCACCACTGCTGTTGAGCAAGTCCTGATACTCGGCCAGACCAAGGTTCATGTGTTCTGCAATTTGTGCTTCAGTGGGGGCTTGCCCCAGACTTTGCTGCAAGCTGGTAATCGCAGTTTCAATCTTGCGCATGTTCTGGCGTACGCTGCGCGGCAGCCAATCGCTGCTGCGCAATTCATCCAGCATGGCACCGCGTATGCGCTGTACCGCATAGGTCTCAAACTGCGCACCGTGGACTTCTTCATAACGATTCACGGCATCGAACAAACCGATCATGCCAGCCTGTACCAAATCATCGACTTCGACGCTGGGAGGCAGCTTGGAACGCAAGTGAAACGCCAGGCGTTTGACCAATGGCGCATGCTGCGACATCAACTGGTTTTTGTCCGAGATGCCATTCACTGTGTACATGTTCAATCTCCCTTCATCTGACTGCGCGCTGCGACTATCCGGTGAACATGCGACTTTGCTTTGGGTGAAGGCAGCAAGGTCAATTTGCATGATCGTTAGATGCATTCTGCGATCAGGATGAATTCGGCGAAATCGGCGGTACTCGGTATTTTTTGTCGGGGTTTGTCTTACACGCCAGGCAACAATGACGCAAAAAGCAGCAACGAAACTGTATTTAAAATGAATAAAAATGTAGGTAAAAACATGAACCGCAATCATGGCGAAAGCCATCGCCTATGCTACATTGCGCAACTCAGGCAGGCTCTTTCCGGAATGCAGCAATGAAGTCAATTACCCCATCCGATCCACAGCGCGATTCAACCGACGACGCCCTGCACAAACACACGCCGATGATGCAGCAATACCTGCGCATCAAGGCCGATCACCCGGATAGCCTGCTGTTTTATCGGATGGGGGATTTTTATGAACTGTTTTTTGACGATGCCGAGCGTGCCGCGCAGCTGCTGGGCATTACGCTGACCACGCGCGGTGCCAGTGCGGGCACGCCGATCAAGATGGCGGGCGTGCCGTATCATGCCGCCGAGCAATATCTGGCGCGGCTGGTAAAACTCGGTTTGTCTGTTGCGATATGTGAACAGATCGGCGATCCCGCCACCAGCAAAGGCCCGGTCGAGCGCCGCGTAGCGCGGGTAATCACGCCCGGCACGCTGACCGATGCGGCACTGCTGGATGATCACCGCGACAGCGTATTGCTGGCGCTGTTGGGTACGCAGGCCAGTACCGGCCTGGCCTGGCTGAATCTGGCCAGCGGCGACTTGCGCATCATGCAGATCAACGCGTCACAATTGAACGCCGAGCTGGAGCGCATCCAGCCGTCGGAAATCCTTATTGCCGAAGGCGCATCGCACACCGCGCTAATCGGGTTTGCCGCACAGCGCAGCCTGCCCGCCTGGCAGTTCGACACCGAGCGCGCTGCCAGCCTGCTGGCCAAACAGTTTGGCACCCATGATTTGCAGGCGTTCGATTGCGCCGATCTGCCATTGGCCGTTGCCGCAGCGGGTGCTTTGCTGAGCTACGCCAAAGCCACCCAGCACGATGAACTCAGCCATATCAACGGGCTGAAAGTGGAGCGCGAAGACGCCTGGGTACGCATGGATGCCGCCACCCGGCGCAATCTGGAAATCTCCGAAACCCTGCGCGGCGAGTCTGCGCCCACCTTACTGTCCTTACTCAACAGCTGCGCCACCAGCATGGGCACGCGGCGCTTGCGGCATTGGCTGCATCATCCCTTGCGCGCCCGCGACGGGCTGCGCCAGCGGCAAGACGCCATCAGCCAGCTAGTCGAGACGCATACCCAGCGTGACAGCCTGCATCGGCTGCTGCAAGGCTGCGTCGATATTGAACGCATCGGCGGACGTATCGCGCTCGCCAGCGCCCGGCCGCGTGATTTATCCGGCTTGCGTGACACGCTGGCTGCGCTGCCAAACTTAACCACCCAGCTAGCGGGTCTGGACAGTCCGCTGCTTCAAACCTTGCACCACGCCTGCGCGGCACAACCGGATACGCATGATTTTCTGCAACGCGCCCTGCGCCCCGAACCCGCCAGCGTGATCCGCGAAGGCGGCGTGATAGCCGATGGCTTTGACGCCGAACTCGACGAACTGCGCGGCCTGCAAACGCACAGCGGCGAATTTTTGCTGGCACTCGAAGCACGCGAGCGCGAACGCAGCGGCATCGCCAATCTGCGCGTGGAATACAACCGCGTGCACGGGTTTTACATCGAAGTCAGCCGCGCGCAGGCCGACCACGTGCCTGCGGATTATCGCCGTCGCCAGACGCTGAAAAATGCCGAGCGCTACATCACGCCTGAGTTGAAGGCGTTTGAAGACAAAGCCCTGTCGGCAGCCGAACGCGCGCTGGCGCGGGAAAAGTGGCTCTACGAACAACTGCTGCTCAACTTATTGCCCGCACTCCCGGCATTGCAAAGCATCGCCAGCGCGCTGGCCGATCTGGATGTACTGTGCGCGCTGGCGCAACGCGCGCTCACGCTCAACTACTGCGTGCCGCAGTTCAGCGACGACGCCCTCATCGACATTCGCGGCGGGCGCCATCCGGTGGTCGAATCGCGCATTGACGACTTCATCGCCAACGACACCCAGCTCTCGCGCACGCGGCAGATGCTGCTGATTACCGGCCCCAACATGGGCGGCAAATCCACTTACATGCGGCAAACTGCCTTGATTGTGCTGCTGGCGTGTTGCGGCAGCCATGTACCCGCCGACAGCGCCGTCATCGGTCCGATAGACCAGAT
>DZDB01000077.1 GCA_022736605.1 Sideroxydans lithotrophicus | reverse complement strand
GCCGACGTTGACGTGCGGCTTGGTACGCTCAAACTTGCCTTTTGCCATGATGAATTTCCTCTCGCGCTAACGATCACTACAAATACTACGAAATTGGTGCCCATGACGTGGATTGAACACGTGGCCTCTCCCTTACCAAGGGAGTGCTCTACCACTGAGCTACATGGGCGTTGGGTGACTTTTTCAAGTCAAACCCGGCAGGCTGGAGCGGGTGAAGGGAATCGAACCCTCGTCATAAGTTTGGAAAACTTCTGCTCTGCCATTGAGCTACACCCGCCCGAAATGGCCCAATGCCGCTTCCGGACACTGACCGCACCGCAGCCAGTTACTTTTTCACAACATCAATTCTGGTGGAGGGGGAAGGATTCGAACCTTCGAAGGCTGAGCCGTCAGATTTACAGTCTGATCCCTTTGACCGCTCGGGAACCCCTCCAAAACAAGCCAACTATTATCTTGTTATTCAGTTTTTTTGTCAAACATTAAAGCGGAAATGCATCACGTCACCGTCTTTCACGATGTACTCCTTGCCTTCCAGCCGCATCTTGCCTGCCTCTTTTGCACCTTGTTCGCCCTTACACGCCACAAAATCTGCGTAACCCGTGACTTCGGCCCGAATGAAGCCACGCTCAAAATCGGTATGAATCACACCCGCCGCCTGCGGTGCAGTACTGCCGCGATGAATGGTCCAGGCTCGCACCTCTTTTACACCGGCAGTAAAATAAGTTTCCAGCCCCAACAAGCTGTAGGCGGCACGGATCAGCCGATCCAGACCGGGTTCGGTTTGCCCCAGATCAGCCAGAAACGCCTGCTTGTCCTCCGCCTCCAACCCTACCATTTCAGCTTCCAGCGCTGCGCATACCGTCACGACAGGCGCCCCTTCTGTCTCGGCAAACGCCTTGACCCGATCCAGCAGCGGGTTGTTTTCAAAGCCGCTTTCGTCGACGTTAGCTGCGTACAATACCGGCTTAGCGGTCAGCAGGCAGAGCGGTTTAAGCAAGGCTTGCTGCTCTGCATCCAGCGTCATTGCGTGCACTGCACGCCCCTGGTCCAATTGTGCGCGGACGCTGTCGAGCAAAGGCACCAGCTTGAGCGCTTCCTTATCACCAGAACGCGCGGCTTTCTGGAATCGGGCGTAAGCTTTTTCCAGCGTACCCAGGTCGGCCAGTGCCAATTCAGTCTGTATCGTTTCTATATCGGACAATGGATCCACCTTGCCCGCAACGTGGATCACGTTGTCATCCTCAAAACAGCGCACCACATGCATGATGGCGTCGGTTTCACGGATATTGGCTAGAAACTGGTTGCCCAGCCCCTCACCTTTGGAGGCACCCGCAACCAGCCCGGCAATATCGACAAATTCGACGATCGCAGGCAGGGTACGCTCCGGCGTGACTATCTGCGCCAGCGCCGCCAGACGCGGATCAGGCACTTCAACGACGCCGGTATTGGGCTCGATGGTGCAAAACGGGTAGTTTTCGGCCGCAATCCCGGCACATGTCAACGCATTGAACAGGGTAGATTTGCCAACGTTAGGCAGGCCGACGATGCCACATTTCAGACTCATGATTTATTTGACTGGTGTGTGAAGTTTCAGCATTGCACTGGCAAAATCGCCACGCAACAGGTCGGGCAACACATGCAGCGCATTGTGCATGGCGCCCTCTATCAAACCGGCCTCGTCAACGCGCGGCGGATTCAATACAAAATTGACCACCTCTGGTTTGCTGCCCGGATGCCCGATACCGAGACGCAAACGCCAGAACTCGCGGCTGCCGATTTGTGCGGCGATATCCTTCAGGCCGTTATGGCCACCGTGCCCGCCGCCCAATTTGAGGCGCGCAGTGCCGGGCGGCAGATCAAGCTCATCATGCACGACCAGTATTTCTGCCGGGCTGATTTTATAGAAACGCGCCAACGCAGCAACTGCTTTGCCACTCGCATTCATGAAAGTTTGCGGCAGCAATAAAAAAATTTCGCCAGCCGGGGTTTGCCCGCGGCCAGCGATGGAATAATAACGCGACTCCGGTTTCAGCACGACGCGAAGTGTTTCTGCGCATTGCTCGAGCCACCAGAAGCCTGCGTTATGCCGGGTACGCGCATACTCGCGCCCCGGATTACCCAGCCCGACGATCAGCCGGATAGCCAGCATGGCGTCGGCGCAAACCAGGCTTAAGCTGCTGGCGCAGCAGGCTCAGCTTCAGCGGCATCCGCCACCGCACCGCGCGGCACGGTAATGGTTGCCACAGCAGGATCATCGCCCTTGTGGACACCCGCCAACTCAACACCTGACGGCAACGTCAATTCGGACACATGCACCGAATGACCTGCCTGCAGATTAGCCAGATCAACCTCGATAAATTCTGGCAGGCTGGCGGCCAAGCACGTCACATCCAGCTCGGTCATGATATGCGTCACAATCCCGCTTGCCAGTTTCACCCCAGGTGCGACGTCGGCATTGATAAAGTGCAGCGGCACTTTGACGTGAATCTTGTGGGTCGCATCAACGCGCTGGAAGTCGATGTGCTGCACTTCCATACGGAATGGATGCATCTGGTAGTCCCGCAGCAGCACCGATTCGGTTTCACCGTCCATGACCAGCGTCAGGACTGAAGCGTGAAACGCCTCACGCTTCAGCGCATAAAATAGCGCGTTGTGATCGAGCTCGATGCTGACTGCCGGCTTGTTACCACCGTAGATAACGCCCGGGGTTTTTCCTGTGCGACGCAGGCGGCGGCTCGCACCTTTGCCTTGCACGTCACGCTTGCTAACAATAACTTCCATGATTTACTCCAGTTTAAAACGGACCGCACAGACAGGCTGTTTGGTCGGGTTAGTCCGCCGCCCGCGACCAGACGACAGACAATACGGGACGCGCAACAACATCGCGCACCCCAAAAAATCATTCCATAAACAACGAGCTGACCGAGTCTTCGTTGCTGATCCGACGCATGGTTTCGGCCAGTAACTCAGCCACCGACAACTGGCGAATGCATGCGCTGTTTTTCGCTTCATCGCGTAGCGGAATGGTATCGGTCACCACCAGCTCATCCAATGCAGAATTCTCAATGCGTTGCACCGCCGTACCAGACAAAACCGCATGGGTGCAATACGCCAGCACCCGCTCTGCGCCCTTATCTTTCAACGCCTGCGCGGCTTCACACAAGGTATTGGCGGTATCGACCAGGTCATCCATGATGACGCAGGTACGGCCTTGCACATCGCCAATGATATTCATCACTTTCGCCACATTGGGCTTGGGACGACGCTTGTCGATAATCGCCAGGTCAGACTCCAGCCGTTTGGCAAGTGCGCGCGCGCGCACTACGCCACCAACGTCGGGCGACACCACGATCAGGTTTGGGTATGACTGCTTCCACACGTCGCCAAGCAAAATCGGCGAGGCATAAATATTATCGACCGGAATATCGAAGAAGCCCTGTATCTGGTCCGAGTGCAAATCCATCGTCAGCAAACGGTCAACTCCGGCACTTGCCAGCATGTTGGCTACCACTTTGGCGGTAATTGCGACACGCGCTGAGCGTGGGCGACGATCCTGGCGAGCATAGCCAAAATAGGGAATCGCTGCAGTGATACGACCCGCCGAGGCGCGGCGCAAGGCGTCGACCATGACCATGATCTCCATGAGGCTGTCATTGGTTGGCGCGCAGGTGGACTGCAGCACGAACACATCCTTGCCACGCACGTGCTCCAGCAGCTCAACCATGACCTCACCATCAGAGAAACGCGACACCGTCGCACGCCCCAGATGAATATTCAGATGTCGCACCACATCGGCAGCCAGTTTGGGATTGGCATTGCCGGTAAACACCATCATGCTGTCGTAAGCCACAAACACCCCGCACAAAAAAACAAAAGCGTGTAACGACAATTACACGCTTTTTGAAGCAACCTGAAAAGGTTACTTATAAATTCTGGCAGGGGAGGTAGGGATCGAACCTACGAATGACGGGATCAAAACCCGTTGCCTTACCACTTGGCGACTCCCCTGTTGCTATAAACCCGAACCTGGCCAGTTAACCAGCCAGGTCGTGTAACGGATGCCAATCCAGGCCGCGCGCCATAAAGCCGCACATGTCACCGGGCAACTTTTCCATTACTGCGCAGGCTTCCTGCTCTGTATCAAACGCTGCAAATACACACGCACCCGAGCCGGTCATGCGCGCTTCACCATGCTGGCCAAGCCATGCGATGTGCATTGCCACCACAGGGTACGCCCTGCACACCAGTGCTTGCAGGTCATTTCGCATCCCTGCTGCGTCATTTCCAGCTTCGGAAAAGTCCGCCATTCTGAGGATTTTGCTGTCTCTTGTCAAATCAGGATGCGAAAATATTGCCTGAGTCGAAACAGAAACCGGCGGCACCAACACCACATACCAGCTCGACGGCAGTGTAATTGCCTGTAATGCCTCGCCCACCCCCTCGGCAAATGCGCTCTGACCGAACACGAACACCGGCACATCAGCGCCAAGTCGCAACCCCAGCAATTGCAACTGCTGTCGCGTCAAGTGCAAGCCCCACAAACGATTCAATCCTAACAACACGCTGGCTGCGTCAGAACTGCCACCACCCAGCCCGCCGCCCATGGGCAGGCGTTTATCCAGTCGAATATCGACGCCCAGCTGGCAACCTGTTTCGCTTTGCAGCAGGTGCGCTGCGCGCACACATAAGTCCGCTGCCACGGGTACGCCCGGCAGATCCAGCGTACGCCGTATCTGGCCATCTGCGCGTAGCGTCAAGTGCAGCGTATCGCCGTAATCCAGCAGGCGAAATACTGTCTGTAGCAGGTGATAACCATCCGCTCGACGCCCGACCACGTGTAGAAACAAATTTAATTTTGCTGGCGCCGGGCAGATCAGCTCTTTCATGGCGCAGGCAAGCTCCACTTATCGATTACCAGCCTGATTTGCATGCCCTCACGTTGCAGATCCAGCTTGCGCGGCAAGCTTTGTCCAGCCACATCTTGCCAGCTGGTATAGTCAATCCGCCAGCCATTCTGCAGCAGTTGGGCAGGGCGCTGCTCGGTATCGCGCACCAGCTCGAATGGCGCATCGGGTTGCGCATGACCCGCCACCCAATAACTCAAGCCGGACAATGGCAAACGCCAACCCAGCAAGTCTTCGGTGAGCACTTCTGCGCTGGCGGCATGATGGGTTTTGTGGGCGCTATCAAGCAGCGTCACGCCGTCAGCGTCGCGCTTGATCTCGGTCACGATCTGCCCGAGTGGTGACAGCAGGGCGATTGCATCAGTAGCGGGTGCGTGCTGCCAGCGCACCGCGCCCGAGGACGACCGGTCGCGGTAACGTACCGCAATCCGTCCATCGAGGTTGAAAACAGCCAAGGCGGTGGTTGCGACGGGTAATACCGGCGCAGGTGGCACACTCGCGCAGCCCGCCAGACCCAGCAATAATGTCCAGCCAACCCAATGGAGCCGGAACAAAAACGACCCGCGCATAATTTTAGTGCTGGTTAAATTTTTGCATCACACTCAGTAGTGCTGCATTTTGCGGGTTGCTATCCAGCGAGGTTTGCCACAACTTGTGCGCATCTTCATGCTTGCCCTGCTGCCACAACACCTCACCCAAATGGGCTGCGATATCCGGATCAGCGCGCAGGCTGTAGGCACGGCGCAGATACGACAATGATGCATCTATATTGCCCTGACGGTATTGCGCCCAGCCCATGCTATCGAGAATAAACGGATCATTTGGCGCCAGCTTAAGCGCCTGCTCCAGCAGCTTGACCGCCTCACCCAGCCGATCTGTACGGTCTGCCAGGGTATAGCCCAGTGCATTGTAGGCGTGCGCATAGTCTGGCTTGAGCACGATCAGCCGACGTAAATCCTTTTCCAGCACGTCCAGCTTGTTGACGCGCTCGGCGGCCATTGCGTGGTCGTACAGCAATTCGGGCGAATCCGGCTGACGGGCCAGCGCCACACCCAACAAATCGTACACCCCCTGGTAGTCTTTCGCGTCCCGCAACAACTCGGCTTCTGCCTGTATCAGCCTGACCTGATCTGCGGCGTTATCGGTTTTAACGCCGTGTAAGTAAGTGCGCGCTTCGGCCAGCTTGCCCTGTTTTGCCAACAGGGCCGAGTAACGAATCTGTGCGGCCAGATAGTGTTTTCCCGCGCTGACTGACTGGTACCATTTGCCCGCCTCGGCGTACTGTTTACGCGCCTCTGCTACCTGGCCGAGATAAATCTGAACCGCGCCCTGATCAGCATAACCCAATTGCAACGTCCGTTTGAATGCCGTATCTGCCTCATCCAGATCATTCAATTGTAACGATATCAAACCTATCGCCAAGCTGATTTCAGGATTATCCGGCAGCGCCTTGGCCAGGATTTTGAACTCATCCCGCGCCTGACGGAACTGACTAAGACTGACCAGTTGGCGGGCATAGGTCAGGCGCACTTCACGTGCATCAGGATAATGTTGCAAAAAGTCTTTTAAAAACCCTGCACCATTGTCTTTGCCATCACGTTGAATCAGCAAAAACTGGAACAACGCTGCCGCTTCCCAACCCGGTTTGAGTTGTGCCGCCGTTTTGATTTCCGTCATCGCAACGTCAAACTGCCCGGCGTTGACCGCCGCTTGGGCAATCGCGTAGTGTGCTTCGGGCAGCTTCGGATAGGGGGCGGCAAGATTTTTTACCAACGCCAGCGCAGCAGGCTTGTCTTTTTGTTGCTGCAGCAAGGTGTTCAATTGCATGAAACCCAACCCTGGATTACCCCCTTCTGCAGCAATCAGTTTTTCAAGATGCGGACGGGCATCCGCCAACTTGCCGTCCCCCACCAATAGCGCAGTCAATGCTTTTTGCGCATTCAGCGAATTCGGTTGAACATCCAGCCACAAACTGGCGGCAGCACGCGCCTCGTTTGCCCGATGGGCGAACAGCGCAACCTCGGTCGCACGTTTCGCAAGCCGGGGATCGCGGGTTTTTTGTGCCAGATCCAGATACGCGCCACTGGCGACGCCCAGGTCGCCACGTTGACCGGCAATCTCGGCGACCAGAAATTCATACAGAATCTGATTTGTCAGCGCCAATTTCGGCAAACCGGCTTCTACGGCTGGCTTGGCTACTTTGGCTATAACAACGGGAGCAGCCATCGAAAAGGGCGCGAAGCCGACGGCAAAACACATACTGGCCGCTACGGAATACTGAACAATCGGGCGCATGGTGATTCCACGTAAGTAAGAGTTATTTGGAGCTTGCAGGCAAATATAAGTTGCATCATCTCAGCTACCAGACAGTACATGGTAGCGATGTCCATTTTCGCGCAGCGCTTGCCGTGCAGCGACAAAATCAGGATACAGCCGCGCCACTGCTCGCCAGAATGCAGGCGAGTGGTCAAGATGCTCCAAATGCGCCAGCTCATGCGCCAGCACATAGTCGATCTGCGCTGGTTCAGCTTGCAGCAAGCGCCAATTCAGTCGAACCACGCCCTGACGCGTACAACTGCCCCAGCGCGTGCGTGCATTGGTCAGCAGCAATTGCGCTGGTGGGCGTTTTAGCAAGGGTAAAAACACCTTCATGCGTGCTTCAAAATAGCTTAGTGCCGTACGCTGATACCAGCCCAACACGGCTTTTTGCAGCGCCATCGACGACCGCACTGGCAACTGCAACCGGTCTGCTGTTAAGACTGTCTGGCTTGGTTCCGCAACCACGTTCAAGCCTACACTGCGCCCCAGATAGGGCAACGTCATACCATCGCACCAAGTTGGCGCATCCACAGCACGACCCTGCAATTTCACCAGTTTACTGTGTATCCAGTCCTGTTTCTGCGCAATGAAGCGCTCGATTTCCGTCACGGGCAAACGCCACGGCGCGCTCACAGACAAGCCGCCACTCCCCACCTGCAGCGCCATCGTGCGACGTGCGCTGCTGCGCTTCAATATATAGCGCAACGCCTGTCCATGCAGGATGACGCTGCGTGGCTCCGCGCTGCGGCGTAACTCAGGCATACCCGTTCAAACGTGTCATTTCGGTTTCTATCCAGGCCTTTACCTGCTCGTTAAGCGCATCGGGTTTAAGTCCCTGAGCCTGAATCACCGGCCCGATGCTCAAGGTTATCAAGCCGGGTCGCTTGAGAAACGAATTTTTCGGCCAGCAGTCGCCGGCATTGTGCGCCACCGGCACCACTGGCGCGCCGGTGTGTGTTGCCAGCCAGGCACCGCCAATCCCGTAACGCCCCACCTCACCCGGCGCGACGCGCGTACCTTCGGGAAAAATCATCACACCAAACCCCTGTGCCAGTCGATCCCGCCCCTGTGCCACGATCTGCTTGAGCGCGGCACGCCCTTCGGCGCGGTTGATCGCAATCGGCGACAGCATCGCCATGCCCCAGCCAAAAAACGGTACCCACAATAATTCACGCTTGATCACTAACGCCATTGGCGGCAGCAATATTGGCAGCGCAATGGTCTCCCACGCCGACTGATGTTTAGCCATTACCACTGCAGGCGCGGCAGGCAGATTTTCCAGCCCGATCACACGATAGCGAATGCCGCACAGCGCCTGCGCCAGCCACACCACGCTACGGTTCCACAATATGATGGTACGGTAGCGGACGTGCGCCGAGAACGGAAAGGTGAACAATGCAACGATTGCAAAAAATACTGTAAGCAGCGTTTGCAACACCGCGAATAACGCCGAACGCAGGACCATCATGGGTTTAAAATATGAGTGACTACTTCGGCCAAATCGTCAAAAACGAGGGTGTTGTCCGGCAGATTACCCGCCGCCAGGGTCGCCTTGCCTTTACCGGTTTTCACCAGCATGGGCGCTGCTCCCACCGTTGCTGCCGCCTGCAAGTCGCGCAGGCTGTCGCCCACTGACGGTACCGCTGCCAGGGGCACATTGAAGCGTGCAGCAATTTCCAGAAACATGCCGGCCTGGGGTTTGCGACAAGCGCATTTTGCATCTGCCGCATGCGGGCAATAGAACAGCGCGTCGATGCGTCCACCTGCGCTGGCCAGTTTTTTGACCATCTTTGCATGTATGCTGTTCAGCATGTTCATATCGAACAAGCCGCGCCCCACGCCAGACTGATTGGTGGCGACCGCCACGCGATAGCCTGCCTGATTCAGGCGCGCAATGGCTTCGAGACTGCCGGGGATAGGAATCCACTCCTCCGGACTTTTAATGAACTGATCGGAGTCCAGATTGATGACCCCGTCACGGTCGAGAATGATGAGCTTCATGCGGGCAAGTATACCCCGGAAAAGCCCGTTCAATCTCCTCTGCGCGGCCTTTTAGACCACACGGAAATCACCCGTGCTTATTTGACGATCACCGTACCGCTCATGTAAGCATGGAAACCACAATGGTATTTATACGTGCCCGGCGTGCTGAAAACAGTGGCAAACTGATCGCCCTGTTTTAAGGGTTCCGAACTGAATCCAGTCGCGTCACTTATCACGCTGTGAACTGCCTTGTCGTCATTGACCCAAGTCACTTTGCTGCCCGGGGTAACCTCAACGCTGGTAGGTGCGAATGCAAACTGCGAAATATGTATCAGGGTGTCCGCTGCAAAGGCTGGCGCCGAGACACACAGCAACACCAGCGCGAGCGTACGAAAATGTCGTTTCATGATGA
>DZDB01000076.1 GCA_022736605.1 Sideroxydans lithotrophicus | reverse complement strand
AACAGACTTTGCAGCACCAGGCTGCGGCGCGCCGATTCACCAAAGCGCGCACCCTGCAAAATTTCGGCCTGATTTTTCAGCGTGACAGCGCTGTTGTCGCCGCTATCCGCCAGCGTCTGAAACGCCAGTTCGTCCAGCCCCAGTTTGCGCTGAATTTCAGCCAGATTGGCCCGTAACAGCAAGGCATCTTGCTGCAACAACAGATCACCGCGATACACCGCGCGCGCGCCGCTGCGGGCTTGCGCCTGTTGCAGGCTGGCACGCGCAGCGGCCGGTTGATTGGCTTGCAACTGAGCCTGCGCGAGATATAGCCAGGGCGTCGGGTCATTCGGGTCGGTCTGCTGCGCCTGACGCCAGCTGGCGTGTGCCTGTTGCGTTTGCCCCAACTGCTGCTGCACGCGCCCCAGGTAAGTCAGGATCATGGCATTGTCCGAGTCGGATTGATTGGCCGCCTGCAACGCCTGTTGCCCGGCCTTGAGATTGCCCAGTCGCACTTCGGCCAAGCCCAACCCCATCAGCGCCTTGGCATCCATCGGGTCGCGCTTTAGCGCGGTTTCAAACGCGGCTTTGGCTTGCTGTGTTTCACCGCCAATCAGCCACACCAGGCCGCTGACCGCGACCACATAGGGCTGATTGGGCTCGATGTCACGCGCCTGAACGATCAACTGGCGCGCATCGGCCACATCATTTTGCGTCAGCGCCAGCTCGGCTTCTCGCGCCAGACCGATGGCAAAACCCGGATGTGCAACATTCAGTGCGTGCGCAACAGCACGCGCTTCCGCCAGCCGCCCCTTACCTTGCAGTGCATACGTCAACGCCAGCGTAGGCAGTTTATTTTGCCCTGCCGCCCGCGCCTGTTCCGCCTCAGCCAGCGCCTGATCCAGATTGCCCTGCTGCAAGGCCGCCATTGCACTGAGCGCATAGGCATCTGCCGCATAGGCCGGATTATTGCGCAACTGCTGCAGCAAGGATTCAGCCTGCTGCGCCTGGCTGCCCTGCAAATAGAGACTCGCACGCAGCAGATCCAGCGACGCGTCATCCTTGCTCTGCGTGGCCCGGTCAACCTCCGACACCGCATCCAGATAGCGCCCCTCGGTTTGCGCCTGCATCGCCAGCCGCATCACCGGGGTTGTGATTGCAGGCCGGTATTGCGTTGCCTCGTTGGGCAACGTCCACATCGCGTTGCGGCCAGTCCGTACCGCCTGTTCCAGACGCGGCGCAGCATCGTTCAGGAACACGCCTTCATCGGCTGCATTCGCCAGCGTGGCGCAAGGCAACAGAAAGATAACGTGCAACAAGGCATGCAGAGGGCGCGAACGCAAAATAGTCTTGTGCATTTTTGATTGAATTTAATTAAATATTGATTGACTCAAGACCTTCGCCGCACAGCGTGCAGACACATCCCCTTTGTTTTTGCAGCTTACCAGCACTGGTTGATCGCTATTTTTTGTGCTGAATAATAACGCTTTATTCCATCCCAAGTCGCTCCAGCCGGTAGCGCAGGGCACGGAAAGTGATCCCAAGCAATTTAGCGGCAGCAGTTTTATTGTAACGGGTTTTTTCCAGCGCTTCTTGAATCGCATCGCGTTCCAGTTGATCGAGATAATCCTGCAGTGGCCACTTGGCACCAGGCTGCGCAGGCTCGCTGGAAAATTCATCCTGGGTCGGCGTGAGATGCAGGTCAGTGGCGTCAATCTGACCACCGTCCGACAACGCCAATGCGCGCTCGAGAATATTCTCAAGCTCGCGCACGTTGCCGGGGAACTCATACTGCGACAATGCCGTACCCGCCGCACGGGTCAATATCGGCGCCGCCATGCCAGCAACCTGCGCCAGCCGTGCCAATAACGCCGTGGCAATATCGGCAACGTCCTCACGCATATCGCGCAACGACGGCATTTTCAGCTCGATTACGTTTAACCGGTAGTACAAATCCTGACGAAACCGGCCTTCATCGACACATTTTGCCAGGCGCTGGTGGGTGGCACTGATGATGCGCACGTCGATCGCCTCTTCAACTGTGCTACCGACCTTGCGCACCTTTTTTTCCTGAATCACGCGCAGCAATTTAACCTGCATTGGCAGTGGCAGATCGGCCACTTCATCGAGAAACAGCGTGCCGCCATTGGCCGCCTGAAAGAAACCATCGCGCTCGCTGTCGGCGCCAGTAAACGCGCCTTTTTTGTAGCCAAAAAACTCGGATTCCATCAGGTTTTCCGGGATGGCACCACAGTTGACCGGGATAAACGGTTTGTCTGCACGTGCGCTCTGTTCGTGTATGAGTCGCGCCGCCAGCTCCTTGCCGCTGCCGGATTCGCCGGTGATATACACCGGTGCCTGGGTCCGTGCCAGCTTGTCGATCAGCTCACGCGCCTGTTGCATGGCGGGCGAGCCGCCAATCAACGAGCGCCCGGAAACTGGCAGTTCTGCGCCGCGCTCGGGCAGTTTGAGCGCAGATTTGACCAGCGCACGCAGTTGCTCGAGCGTGACCGGTTTGTTGATATAGTCGAACGCGCCCGCCTTGAGCGCAGCCACCGCGTTGTCGGTATTACCATGCGCGGTAATCACCGCCACCGGAATATCCGGACGCTGCTCGCCGATGTAACGCACCACTTCCAGACCTTCGCCGTCGGGCAGGCGCATGTCGGTCAGACACAGGCTGAAATCACCCGCTTTGAGCAAGTCAATCGCTTCTTTTACGCGCATGGCGCGCGCCACATTCAGCCCCATGCGCAACAATGTCAGTTCAAGTAATTCGAGAATATCTGCTTCGTCATCAACGATCAGCACCACCGGCTGACCGCTGCGCGCCGTATTCAGTTTGGATTTCAGCATGCCGCCTCCCTGCAATTGATTCTGAAATGCCCACCGGGGCCGCCCGGCAGATAGTCGAGACTGGCGCTGTTAGCCTCACACAGCTCGCGTGAAATATACAAGCCCAGCCCGGTGCCCTGGTTTTCTGTGGTGAAAAATGGCTCAAACAGCTTGCTGACATTGTCCGCTGCCACGCCCACCCCGTCATCCCTGACGTGAATCTGCGCCGCCAGCCCAGGTCGCCCAACTGTAACCACCAGTTGCAAGCTGCCCGGCAAATGCCGTGAATGCCGCCAGCCATTACGACACAAGTTCCACAACACCTGATTAAGATGACTGCGATCAAAGCACACCACAGCGCGCGGGGCCACATCCAGCCTGAAAATCTCCGGCGCGACACTTTCTGCGAGGCAGAATTCTTCCACAAAAATGGGCACGTAAGTCGCCAGGTCAATCGCTTCTGGCTGATTCCGGTCGCGCCGGTTGAGCGCCAAAACATCCCCCACCAGACTGTCAATCCGCTGCGTATTGTCATGGATAATCTGCAACAGGCGAGTTTGCGTTTTGTCACCCGCACTGTCCTCGTGCAGAATCTGCGCCGCATGGCTGATGGCTGACAACGGATTGCGTACTTCATGCGCGATGTTGGCGGTGAGCCGACCGAGTGCTGCCAGTTTCAATTGCTGCGCCTGTTGCAGCACGGCGCTCAAATCCTGTAGCACCAGTACAGCACCCATCACCCGGCGATCACCGACAGCAATAAAGCGCGGCTGACACTGTGCCTGCGCGCGCCCCAAGGTCAGCGGCGCAAACCGGCTATGCGGATTTTTTCGCCACTGTTCCAGTGCATCCATCAACTCGGGCACGACGCGGCCCAATAGTTCGCCGCTGCCCTCATGCGGCCGGTCTGCCAGATCCAGTACACGCACGGCATGACGGTTGGCCTGGCGTATGCAGCCCTCGCCATCCAGCACAATGACACCGTCGAGCATATCCTCAATCACCAGCTGGTTGATCTGCGCCAGGTTTTCCAGATCCTGTGCGCGTGTCGCCGCCAACTGCTCGCTGGCGTGGCTGCGTCGTGCCAGAATATGCGCGATCCAGGCGGTGGTGAAAAATGCCACACCGAGCAACCCAGCCTGTGCGTAATCGCCTATCGATTCACCATAATCCAGCACGCCAAAAGTGTGCGCAGCCAGCACCGCAAATGTCGCCAGCGCAGCCTGCAGCAACACCAGCCGCCCGCGACTGATCAGCCCGCTTGACGCCAGCGACACGATCAGCAGCAAGCCCAGCCCACTGCGAACCCCGCCGCTCACCGACATCATCAAAACGATCAAAATGATATCGACGATAATCTGGAAACTCACTTGCCACTCAAAACGCGGCCAGCGCAGGCTGATGCTGGCAATCACCAGCGCCGCCAGCGCAAGGTAAATCAGGTTGTAAATCAGAAACAGACCGGGATTTTGCTGACCCAGCACCGGCTCGGACGTGAACATCAGGAAGCTGACGAGAAACAGGCCGCCGATAATCAGCCGGTATAGATTGAGATAATGCAAGGTGCGCCATGCCCCTTCAGGCTGGGCGGAAGACATGCCAGATGGGGCGGTATTAACGGGGTTCACGCGGGCGGTTTCGCCTCAGGATTGATGCAGCCGACGGTGTTCATCGCCGCAAAAAAAAGCACCCTTGGATAACACGGCTTCGCTACGCGGCAAATTCACCCCACAATGTACGCAGCGCACCATGTCCTCTGCAGACTTCGGTTGCGCAGGTACATCACGCTGCCCAATCCGATTGGCCGAGCGGTACACCACATACACCAGCACACCTATGAGCACCAACAACACTAGCTTCGACACAATACGCGTCTCCAGGAAATCGCGCGGGACCAGCAATCCCACGGCGCAACGGCATGATAAATAAGGCTGGTCGGGGTGAGAGGATTCGAACCTCCGGCCTCTACGTCCCGAACGTAGCGCTCTACCAGGCTAAGCTACACCCCGAATGAAGGATACAGAGCGATTCAATAAGCGCGGGAAATCGCAAATTCCGCCAAGTCTAGCAGACTGGTTTTGTATTGAGAATCAGGCAAACAGGCCAACGCAGCACACGCCAGCGCAGACTCCTCAGCCGCTTGTCGACGCGTGTAATCGAGCGCGCCGCTATCAAGAATGGCCGCCAGAATCTGCTGGAATTCGTCCAGGCCACCCGCTTCAATCGCACGCCTGACCATCGCCACCTGTTCCGCGGTTCCGTGTTGCATCAGGTACAACAAAGGCAGCGTAGGTTTGCCTTCGGCCAGGTCGTCTCCGATATTCTTGCCTGTCTCTTCGTGTTTGCCGGAGTAATCGAGCACATCGTCGATCAGCTGAAACGCCGTTCCCAGGTGCATGCCATACGCCGCCATCGCGGCTTCGGTAGCCGCATCCGCGCCGCCAATGATGGCACCCAGCCGGGCCGCCGCCTCAAACAGTTTGGCCGTTTTATAGCGAATTACGCGCAGATAATCCTGTTCGCTAATATCGGCATCGTTGCAATTCATCAGTTGCAGCACTTCGCCTTCGGCAATCACGTTGGTGGCTTCTGACAACACTGCCATCACGCGCATGCTGTTCACCGTGACCATCATCTGAAACGCACGCGAGTATAAAAAATCCCCCACCAGCACGCTCGCAGCATTGCCAAACAACGCATTGGCGGTTTCGCGTCCACGCCGCAAGTCCGATTCGTCCACCACATCGTCGTGCAGCAGGGTCGCGGTATGAATGAATTCAACCACCGCCGCCAGTTCGTGATGGGCACTGCCCTGATAACCGAATGCACCTGCGGAAAGCAACACCAGCGCCGGGCGCAGACGCTTGCCACCGCTACCAATGATATATTCTGCCACCTGGCTGACCAGCACAACTTCGGAGTGCAGGCGTGCGCGGATCACATCATCCACCTGACGCATGTCGGCTGCGATAAATTCTTGTATGGCCTGCATTGTTAAATTTCGGTGTGCAAAAATATCGAATGGTAGGGAGCGGGACACAGGCATGTCAAGCATGGTTTGACCTGAGCCTTTGATTTGCATATAATTCCGCGCTTCCTCTAGTTAAGAAGTTTGGAGCTCTCCATGTATGCGGTCATAAAAACCGGTGGCAAGCAGTATCGCGTTGTTGCCGGCGAAAAACTTAAAGTAGAACAGATCACCGCGGACGTTGGCAGCGAAATCGTGCTGGATCAGGTGTTTATGGTTGCCGAAGGCGACAACATCAAAGTCGGCGCACCGCTGGTTAACGGCGCCAAGGTCACCGCCACGATCATTTCGCATGGTCGCGGCGAAAAGGTACGCATTTTCAAGATGCGCCGTCGCAAGCACTACCAGAAGCGTATGGGCCATCGTCAAAATTACACTGAAATCCAGATCAGCGGCATTTCAGCTTAAGGAGATAAACCATGGCACACAAAAAAGCAGGCGGCAGTTCACGTAACGGTCGCGATTCTCATTCGAAACGTCTGGGCGTAAAGCTGTATGGCGGCCAGGAAGTCGTCGCAGGTAACATTATCGTGCGCCAGCGCGGTACCCAGTTCCACGCAGGCGACAACGTCGGCATGGGCAAGGACCATACCTTGTTTGCCACCGCCAACGGCGTCGTGCAATTTGTTACCAAAGGTGCACTCAAGCGCAAGATGATCAACATCATCCCGTCCGCACCGGCAGCTTAAGTACTCGTAACACCTTCAAGCCCTATCCGCTGGATAGGGCTTTTTTGCTTTAAAGCACACAGCGGTAAATACACATGAAATTCATCGACGAGGCAAAAATCGAAGTGATTGCCGGCAACGGTGGCAACGGTTCTGCTTCGTTCCGGCGCGAAAAATTCGTGCCACGCGGCGGCCCGGATGGCGGTGATGGTGGGCGTGGCGGCAGCATCATTGCAGTCGCTGACCGCAACATCAATACGCTGATCGATTTTCGCTACACACGTGTATTTCGTGCACGCCCGGGCGAAGGCGGCCGCGGTGCCGACTGTAATGGCAAGGGCGCGGACGACATCATTTTGCGCATGCCGGTAGGCACGGTGATCTCCGACCTGCTGACTGGCGAAATACTGTTCGACCTGGCCGTTGACGGCCAGCGCACGGTCATCGCCAAAGGCGGCAAGGGGGGGCTGGGCAATCTGCATTTCAAGACCAGCACCAACCGCGCACCACGCCAGTTCACGCAGGGCGAACCAGGCGAAGAGCGCGAGCTCAAGCTGGAGCTCAAGGTACTCGCTGACGTCGGTCTGCTGGGCATGCCCAACGCGGGCAAGTCAACGTTTATCCGCTCGGTTTCGGCGGCGCGTCCCAAAGTGGCTGACTATCCATTTACTACGCTGGCGCCCAACCTGGGCGTAGTGCGCGTTGACATTGACAAGAGCTTCGTGATTGCCGACATTCCGGGGCTGATCGAAGGTGCGGCTGATGGGGCGGGTCTGGGTCATCGTTTCCTGCGCCACTTGGCGCGTACCCGGCTACTGCTGCATCTGGTCGACATTGCACCGATGAATGGCGACACCGATCCGGTCTATGACGCCCGCGCCATCGTCGAAGAACTGCGTAAATACGATGAAGCACTTTATGACAAACCACGCTGGCTGGTGCTGAACAAGGTCGACATGCTGGCTGACGACGTGCGCGCACAGACCATCAGCGATTTTGTGCGTGACTATGGCTGGGATGGCCCGGTGTTCAGTATTTCAGCGCTGACCGGTGCCGGCTGTAAAGAACTGACTTACGCCATCATGGCGCACGTCAGCGCCATTCGCGACGCTGAACCCGACAACCCGGAAGCGACACCTGCGGCCGATGCTGCGCCGCAAGAATACGACCCTACCTTATGAATCCCGTGTTGAAAAATGCCCACCGTCTGGTGGTTAAAGTCGGCAGCGCACTGGTCACCAACGATGGCCGTGGCCTTGACCATGCAGCGCTGGCCAACTGGTCGGCGCAAATTGCGCAATTGATCGCCATGGGCAAGGAAGTCGTGCTCGTGTCCAGCGGTGCTGTGGCGGAAGGCATGCAACGCCTGGGCTGGAAACAACGTCCAAATGCGATCCACGAATTGCAGGCCGCCGCCGCCGTTGGTCAAATGGGGCTGGTTCAAGCGTATGAGACCAGTTTTCGTGGCCACCAGTTGCACACTGCACAAATTTTGCTGACGCACGAAGACCTGGCTGACCGTACCCGTTACCTCAATGCGCTGTCGACGCTGCGCACGCTGCTGACGCTGAAAGTCGTGCCCATCATCAATGAAAACGATACCGTCGCGACCGACGAAATCCGCTTCGGCGACAACGATACGCTAGGCGCGCTGGTCGCGAACCTGATCGAAGCCGACGCACTGGTGATTTTGACCGATCAGGCCGGGCTGTATACCGCCGACCCCCGCCACGATCCCACCGCTACGCTGGTGCAACAGGCGCAAGCCGGCGATCTGGCGCTGGAAGCCATGGCGGGCGGCGCGGGCAGCGCGATTAGCCGGGGCGGCATGCTGACCAAGATATTGGCTGCGAAACGGGCGGCGCACAGCGGCGCACATACCCTCATTGCATCCGGGCGCGAACCTGATGTGCTGGTACGGCTGGCTCAGGGTGAAGCGATTGGCACGCAACTCATCGCGACACGCACGCCGCTGTCATCCCGTAAAACCTGGCTGGCGGATCATCTGCAGGTACGCGGCAAGTTGCTGCTGGATACTGGTGCGGTCAAGGCTTTGCAGCACGACGGCAAAAGCTTGCTGCCGATTGGCGTCGTCGCCGTAGAAGGGGATTTTGCACGCGGCGAAGTGGTGGCCTGCGTGTCGCCGGAGGGCGTCACCGTGGCACGTGGCCTGGTCAATTACGCCGCGAGCGAGGCACGCAAGATGTTGCGCCTGCCGAGCAATCAGATCGAAGCAGTGCTGGGTTACATCGATGACGCCGAGTTAATCCACCGCGACAATCTGGTGCTACTCTAAACCGCTACCGTCGACTTTGCTGTGCCAGCCATTGCGGATATTGCGCAACGCTTCTTGCGGGCTGTGCACGCTGATGCCGACGGGGCACAGATACTCGTCGGCGAGCACGCGGTGGTATGAAAGTAACGAACGCACGGCGATGGGCTGCCAGCTTGAATCACGGGCGGGCACCCAGGCTTTATCACTGCCTACTGCGTAAATTTTGCGCTCGCGCGTCTTGCAGCGGATGCCTTCAAAGCTGATATTACTGGCACCGCCACGGGTGTTCACCACCAGCGTGTAACGCACCACGCCGTCTTTGCCAACATTGATCGCTTTTTTATCCAGCAGATACTGATTGCCCGCGATGCCGCTGACGTAAAACGGCTGCAAGTCTTGCGCTTGCGGGTAAGGTGGCAGCTTGGCCTGAAGTTCTTCCCACGGCTTGTCATCGCCAAAGTCGATATTTACATCGCCCCACGCGGCACGCGCGAACGTGGGCAACAACAATAAGCAAATAATCAGAAAACGCACAACGCAACACCCTTGGTAGACGGCAAAAGCGCATCATACACCGTCACGCCATCCTGCTTTAACGATAAATATGGTCACGCGTGAAGGGATAGGGCAAGTCGCCATCACCTAGCGGCTTGCCTGCCACTATCTGGAATAGCGCCATCCAGCCACGCTCAAACGCGTGCGCTGAACCGGCCATGTAAATGCGCCAGATACGGTATTTCTGTTCGCCGATCATCTGCCGCGCGACGCTGCTTTGCGCTTCCAGCCGCGTCACCCAGTGCCACAGGGTTTTGGCATAATGCGGGCGCAGATTTTCGGCATCGACACACTCCAGCCCCTGTCGCGCAAGCGATTCAATGACGCGTGAG
>DZDB01000075.1 GCA_022736605.1 Sideroxydans lithotrophicus | reverse complement strand
CAGCCTGGAATTGTCTGCGCTCGAAGCTGATAACCGCGGCAAGGTCATTTCCAGCCCGCGGGTGATTACCGCCAATCAGAAACCCGCCGTGATCCTGCAAGGCACGCAGTTGCCCAACGTCACGCCAGGTACCGCTAACAGCCCGGCCACGGTGACGTTCAAGGACGCCTTCCTGTGTCTGCTGGTGAATCCGCAAATCCTGAATAACGATTCGATCATCCTGAACGTGGAAGTGCAAAAAGACGCACCGGGTACGCCAGTGAATCTGGGTTCCGGCGGTATTGCTTATCCGATCGATACCAAGCGTGTGAAAACGCAGATTCGGGTACAGAACGGTGAGACGGCGGTACTGGGTGGCATTTACGAGCAGAACAAACGCGGCGATGTGACCAAAGTGCCTTTGCTGGGCGATATCCCAGTGCTGGGGCACCTGTTCCGCACTGATTCGCGTCAGGACCAGAAAACTGAACTGCTGGTGTTCCTCACACCACGCATTGTCAGGGATGGCGCCGGTTTGCGTTGATGCTGGCTCATTGAAGTGCTGAGACAAAGGCGGGTAATTCCCGCCTTTGTCTTTTTTAGCAGCCGCTTCGGGGTATATAGTCCCGCAGGCTTTCGCTACAATCGCGCCATGAACGATAAACATTCCAATATTTTTCTGGTCGGGCTGATGGGCGCCGGCAAGACGACGGTCGGGCGACTGCTGGCCAGGCATCTGGAAAAGCAGTTCTATGATTCCGATCATGAAATTGTGCGGCGTAACGGGGTGTTGATTCCGGTCATTTTCGAAGTTGAGGGTGAGGCTGGTTTTCGTAAGCGCGAAGCGTGTGTGATCGACGAATTGAGCGGGCTGTCGAATATTGTCATGGCCACCGGTGGCGGCGCGGTATTGAGTGCAGAGACGCGGGCACGGCTGTCGGCGCGCGGCACGGTGGTGTACCTGCGCGGCTCGGTGGATGAATTGTGGCAGCGCACCAAACACGACCGCAATCGTCCGCTGCTACAGACCGCTGACCCGAAGGCGAAGCTGCGTGAGCTGTACGCCCAGCGCGATCCACTGTACCGCGAAGTGGCGGATGTGGTGATCGATACCAGCCGCCAGAATGTCAACGCCTTGATGCGTCAGCTGGAATTGAAGCTGGCAGCGCTGACGGCGCAACCCGACAGCGTCAAAGATTGAGATGCGTACGCCGGGTGTGTGGCTAGTCGGGTTGTTGCTGGGTGCGGCGGTCATTAACCTGCATGCCGAGGTTATCCAGGCCAACCCAGGTAACTATCGCGCTCAACTCGGCAGCCTGCAAGCAGGCGATCGGCTGCAATTGGCGCCGGGTGATTATTATCGTGGTCTGCCGCTGCATAATCTGGCAGGCGAGGCAGGTAAACCCATCGTGATCAGCGGACCGGTTCCACCCGGGCGGGCAATTTTTCATGCGCGTCCTGATGCCAATACCGTGAGCCTGCTGAATGTGGCTTATATCGAGATTCGTAACCTGGAACTGGACGGGGACAACCTGCCGGTGGATGGTGTGCGTGCCGAGGGTCATGCGCAGTATGCGCACCACATTACACTTGAGCACTTGTTGATAGTTGGCCACGGTAACAACCAGCAAACCGTGGCCATTTCGACCAAGTGTCCGGCGTGGGGCTGGGTCATTCGCGATAACGTCATCCGCGCTGCGGGCACCGGGATGTACCTGGGCAATTCCGACGGTAGCGATCCCTTCATCGGTGGGCTTATCGAAAACAATCTGGTCACCGATACGCTTGGTTATAACCTGCAAATCAAGCATCAGAACGGATGGCCTGATGTGCCGGGCATGCCCACGGTGCCGCAGCAAACGGTGATCCGTTACAACGTGTTCAGCAAGGCCGATAATAGCAGCACGGGTGGTCTGGCGCGCCCCAACGTGCTGGTGGGGCATGCGCCAATCGCCGGTCATGGCGTCGACGACCGCTTTCTGGTGTATGGCAATTTCTTTTATCGTAATCCAACTGAAGCGCTGTTTCAGGGCGAGGGCAACATCGCGTTTTACAATAACGTGCTGGTGAATCCGGATGGCGATGCGCTGCATATTCAGCCGCATCACGACCAGCCCAAACACATCTGGATTGCCTACAACACCATTATTGCCAGTGGTGATGGCGTGCGCATCCTGACGCGCGCCGATTCCCCTGCATCCGTGCGCGACATCACCCATAACCTGGTTTTTGCTGGACGACCACTGGCGGGTGGCACGCAGTCTGACAATCGGATCGGGCCAAAAAATCAGGCGCGGTTGTGGTTGCGTCGCCCCGACGCGGCGCCACCACTACTCGATTTAAGCCCGCTGAAATCCTTGTATGGCGCAGCGGCTTCCTTACCGGATTTGCCTGACATTACACAGGATTACAGTGGACGGCCACGCCAGGCCGCTGATACCGGTGCAATGAGCAGTGCTGCGCCACCGCGTAGGGAACCGATGGCCTTAATCAGCCGCATGCCGACGCGTTAAATAACCAGGAGACCGCATGCCGCACCCCTCTGGCCGCAGTTCGGCAGTGACTTACGCAGCGCTCACCTATCTGATATTCGTTATCTATGGCAGCCTGGTGCCGCTGGATTTCCATGCGCTGCCGTGGGCAACCGCGTTGCAGCGCTTTGCTGATACGCCCTGGCTGGCGATGGGGCACATCGGACGCGCTGACTGGGTCGCCAATCTGGTGCTGTATCTGCCGCTGGCATTCCTGACGATGTGGGCGTTGCGGTTACGCAGTGCGGCGGCCACTCTGGCGGCGGGCGGGCTGACATTCGTGTTGTGTGTGGGATTGGCGGTTGGGGTCGAATTTACCCAGCTGTTTTTCCCGCCGCGTACCGTATCGCTCAACGACATTCTGGCCGAAGCGCTCGGCAGCGGGCTGGGCATCGTGCTCTGGCTGGCATTGGGTAAACGCGTTGCGGGCTGGGCTGCGCGGCTGCGCGAGGGTGGCAGCACCGCACTGTCGGCGGCATTCATTTTTTATCTGATCGCCTATCTGGCAGTCAGTTTTTTTCCTTATGATTTTGTTGTGAGCGCGCACGAGTTGGCCGCACGCCTTGCCAATGGTCGCAATGGCTGGGTGCTGTCGAGTGCCACCTGCAGTGGTACCATGCGCTGCGGTTTCAAACTCATTGAAGAAGCACTCGCGGTGCTGCCGCTGGGGCTGATGCTGGCGCGCTGGGTGCGCGTGCCGGGCGCCACGCGTGTTCTCATCGCGGTGGTCGCAGGCGCGGTGCTGGGTGGCGTGATTGAAACCGTACAACTGTTCCTGCAATCGGGGATTTCGCAAGGTGCGTCGATCCTGACGCGCGCCGCAGGCATGGGCATCGGCGCGTTCATTTATCCATTCCTGACGGCGTCACCGCTGATCGTCCGTCTGCAAACTAGCCGCCTTACCCGGCCATTGGCGTTGCTGGGTTTGCCCGTGTATCTGGTGGGCTTGAGTCTGTTGCAAAACTGGCACAAGGCAGATTGGTTGCCGTGGCAACAGGGGCTGGCACGGCTGCCACAGGTTCATTTTTTGCCGTTTTACTATCACTACTACACCTCCGAGGCCGTGGCCTTGACCAGCCTGCTGTTTGTGCTGGTCGCGTATGCGCCGCTCGGCATGCTGCATTTCTTCTGGCGCAATGCCAGCCGGCAGGGTGGCGTGATCGCTGCTGCGTTGCTGGGGGCGTCGGTTGCCGGGCTGTTTGAATTCGCCAAGCTGTTTCAGTCGGGCGAGCATCCAGATCCGACTAACCTGTTGCTCGGCGCTGTCGCTGCCGCCGCCAGTTACGGCCTGCTGGGCTGGCTCAGTCAGCTGTCTGTACCGCGTGCTCAGTCAATTCTGCGCCCGTCAAAATTCACCGCCGGAGACGATGTCATGCCGATTGAATCGAGTACGCCGTCAGCACGCCCGCGTGGCCGCATCAACCCGTTTGCCCTGGTCAGTGCGGGCCTGCTGTTGTGGGCGATCGCGGTGTATCCGCTTGGCAGCGTTTGGCTGGCCGCCGCCGTGCTGGGTTACGCGCTGGTGTTGTGGCGCTGGCCACAAGCGTGGCTGGTGGCGCTGCCTGCCGCGTTGCCGGTGCTTGATCTGGCACCGTTTACCGGACGCTTTTTTGTCGACGAACTGGATTATCTGC
This sequence comes from Sideroxydans lithotrophicus, assembly GCA_022736605.1. Taxonomy (GTDB): domain Bacteria; phylum Pseudomonadota; class Gammaproteobacteria; order Burkholderiales; family Sulfuriferulaceae; genus Sulfuriferula. Next base: position 5,614 of record DZDB01000075.1, on the reverse strand, counting down.
TGCTGGTGACACTGGCGGTGGCGGGCTGGCACAGTCTGGGCGGCAAGCCCGGCTATCGTCTGTCTGCGCTGGGGTTTATGGTGCTGGCGTTATTTGCCGTGTCGCAAGCGGCGGCAACGCTGATCGGCGCATATCCGTTTCCACCCCTTGACGCCAACAGTTTCAGTAATTATTACAGCCATTACAACGCCCTGCGTGTCGCCAAAGGCCTGTTGTGGGCGCTACTGCTGGTGCCCTTGCTCAAGCGCGAATTCAATCATGATGCGCCGCGCAGTCAGCGCTTGCTAACGCTGGGCATGACGCTGGGCGTGCTGCTGGGTGGTCTGTCAGTATTGTGGGAGCGTGTCGCATTCACCGGGCTGTTCAATTTCACCAATGATTACCGCGTGGTGGGACTGTTTTCCGGCATGCACACCGGTGGCGCGTATATCGAAGGTTACTTTGCCACCGCACTGCCGTTTGTCGTGTGGTGGACGCTGAAAAGCCGCAGCAAGCTGGCGCGTCTGTTCGGCTTCGGCGTATTTGCGCTGGGTGGCTATGCGCTGCTGGTAACTTACGCGCGCGGCGGCTATATCGCCTTGCTGCTGGGCATGGTTGTCTTGGGGCTGGGTCTGTTGTTGCGCCGCAGTGGCAAGTTCCGCCCCGGCCAGGCGCTGGGCGGTCTGGCGCTGTTGCTGGTGCTGGCGGGGATCGCCTGGCCGGTGCTGCACGGCAGCTATATGCAGAGCCGTTTTTCGACCGTACAGAAAGACGCCGAGATTCGTACCGCGCATTGGGAAGAAGCGGTTGGCATGATGGATGGCGGCGTGATTACCCAGTTGTTCGGCATGGGGTTGGGGCGGTATCCCGAGACTTATTTCTGGCGTAATTCCAGTGGTGTGCGGCCGGCGACGTACCGCTTTGTGACGCAGGCCAACAACACTTATCTGGAGCTGGGCGCGGGCGATTCGCTGTATTTCGAACAACTGGTCGCGGTACAGCCAGATCGACATTACCAACTCAGCGTGCGGGTGCGTGCCAGCCAGGATGGTGCGGCGCTGACCGTGCCGCTGTGCGAAAAATGGATGCTCTACTCCGCCGCGTGTGTCTGGCAGACGCTGCCGCTGAAAGCCGCGCACGGCCAGTGGCAACGCTACACGCTGGACATCGACACGCGCACGTTGCCGCACCACCCGTGGTACGCGCAGACCAGCGTCAAACTCAGCCTGTACAACCCGAAACGTGGCGTGTTGCTGGATATTGATTCGGTATCGTTGCGCGATGAAACGGGCCATGAGTTGCTGCGCAACGGTGATTTTGAGGCGGGCATGGATGACTGGTTTTTTGCGACGGATAACCACCTGCCCTGGCATTTCAAGGACTTGTGGTTGCAAATCTATTTCGAACAGGGAATTCTGGGGCTAAGCCTTTTTGGCGCGCTGGTTCTGGGAGTGTTTCTGACGCTGGCGAAGCGTTACCGTGAGCCGGATTTTCCAGCACCGGTCATTGCCGCAGCGCTGGTCGCCTTTTTGACCGTAGGCGTTATCGACAGCCTGTTTGATTCGCCGCGTATGGCATTGCTGTTTTATCTGCTGGTGTTATGGACGTTGCTGCAACCCGGTCGCGTTGCGGCGCGCCGCAGGCACACTCATCGTCCAGCGCAGCGCCAGGAATAACGCCACGCCTAACGGCCATACAAGGGCGACCCAGCCTGCCAATGCGGTAATGTTCAATGGCACCGCACCGCTGCTGCCGTTCAGTGTGCGCAGGGCGCCACTGTGCAGCAGCCATTGCAGGCCACCCGCCAGGCTTAACAAGGCAGCAAGCCAAAGTGTGCGCCAGCCATGCGGATACTGGCGCGCCCAGGCGATACACGCGGCAGCACCGAATAGCCCGCTCGCCACCTCAGCCGAGAACAGGCGCGGCAGTACAGCACCTTTGAGCAGTAGCGCCGCTGCCAATAACTTGCATGCGAGTACGAAACCGAAAATGCCGATCCAGACCCACGCACTGTGCACTTTTCGACGCAGCAATCCGCCGATAAACAGGCTTGCCAGCGCGATTTCCAGCGTGAAGATAATGGTGTGCAAAGGTCGATATTGATAGCCGTTACCCGGCAGTTCCCAGAATGGCACGAACTGGGTTTTGAGATTGCCCGCCACCAGTGACGGTACTTCCAGGCTGAGTTGTGACAAGCCCCACAAAGCGAGCAACAGCAAGCCCAGATTGCCCCACGCGCCAGGGATGAACCAGTGTTCACGCAGGCTGGGCAAGGCGTGTCCAGGCCATTTGTGGTTTTGCAGCAGGCGGTACAGCAACACGCCGAGCAGCGCGCCTGCGACATTGGTGGCGATATCCTGGGTGCTGGCAATGCGGCCGGGTAGCAGGGTTTGCGCCAATTCCATGCACAGACTGAACAGTGCACTGAAGCCGACTGCAGCAACCACTGTCTGCCAGCGTCCGATATGCAGCCGCAGCCAGGCGCTGAGCAGGTAGCCCAGCGGCAGATACGCCAGCAAATTGGTAATCAGGTCGGTGCGGGTGATGAAACGCGGCCACGGCGCGGCCAGGAAAGTCAGACTGCTGGATTCGGCTGTGCGCCAACCGCTGAACGGATACAGGCTGCCGTAGCCAATCAGCAGCAGGTAAAGCAGTGCGGCGCTGACACGCAATAGTCGGGCGATTAACAGGGAACGGTGATTCGAATGCATGCTGTGATGGTAGCAGTTACGCCGTGGTGGGTGGTGTGTTATAACTGCCAGCAGAGAAGCTGACACGAGGTTGACAGATGGCGCAGTATTTTGATGTATTCAACGGTGATGCAGATGGTATTTGCGCGTTGCACCAATTGCGTCTGGCGCAGCCGCAAACGGCCACACTGATTACCGGTGTCAAGCGCGACATCAGCCTGTTACAGCAGGTGCAGGCCGAAGCGGGCGATCAGGTGACGGTGCTGGATATTGCCATGAGCAAGAACCACGCAGCGTTGCTGGCGCTGCTGGCGCGTGGCGTGGCGGTGCGCTACTTCGATCACCACATGCCGGGTGACATTCCGCAGCATCCCAAGCTTGATGCGCACATTGATACCGATGCCAAAGTCTGCACCAGTCTGCTGGTGAACCGCTATTTAAACGGCGCGCACCGGATCTGGGCAGTGGTGGCCGCGTTTGGCGACAATATGGCGCAATCTGCGCGCGAGGCGGCCATGCCACTTGATTTATCGGAAAGTCAGCTGGACGCGCTGCGTCACTTGGGCGAATGCATTAATTACAATGGGTATGGCGATGCACTTGCCGACCTGTATTACCCGCCTGCAGTGTTATACGCGCTGGTGCATGATTATCTTGACCCGTTCGCGTTCATCCATGAAGCACCCGCCTACAGCCGGTTAAGCCAGGGTTATGCCGCAGACATGGCGCAGGCACAGGCATTGCTTCCTGTTCATGAGGGCGCCACCGGCGCTGTTTTTCTGTTGCCGGATGCGGCCTCGAGTCGTCGTGTTTCGGGTGTTTTTGGCAACTGGCTTGCGGTCACTTATCCGGCGCGTGCACATGCCGTACTCAGCCCCAAACCCGGCGGTGGCTATGTTGTCAGCGTACGCGCAGCGCAGATCAATCCGACTGGCGCAGATGTGCTTTGCAGCATGTTTGCCACTGGCGGCGGTCGGCGTGGTGCGGCGGGCATCAACCATCTGGCTGATACGCAGGTGGATGAATTTGTGCGACAGTTCATGCAGCATTTCTCACATTAGGAGCAGGTTTGGAACAGCTTATTACCCCCTACGGTGGCCATCTGGTCAATCTGATTGCCGATCCTGCGCGCGTCGCCGAGCTCAAACAGGCCGCATTGGGTTTCAATTCACTCGACATCAACTGGCAGCAACAATGTGATCTTGAGTTGCTGCTCAACGGCGGCTATTCGCCGCTCACCGGCTATATGGGGCAAGCCGATTATCTCAGCGTGCTGCAAACTATGCGGCTGGCGGATGGGCGTGCATGGCCGTTGCCGCTGTGTTTACAGGTCAGTGCGGCACAGGCAGCAAAAATCAAAGTGGGCGAGTCACTGGCGTTGCGTGATGGCGAGGGCTTCATGCTCGCCGTGGTGACAGTGCATGAATTGTGGCCAGCCGATGCCGCGCTGGAAGCCAGCGTGCTGGGCGCTGCGCCGGATGAAGCCTGGTATGTCGGCGGCGCAGTGGAAGGTGTGTCACTGCCGATGCGGCATGATTTTCTTACGCTACGCCAGACGCCCGCCGAGCAGCGCGCACATTTTGTACGGCGGGGCTGGCGTCAGGTGATTGCCTGGCAGGCGCGCCAGCCGTTGCGCCGGGCGCAGCACGCTTTCATCCTGCGCGCTGCGGTAGATAACGAGGCCAATTTACTGATCCACCCCATGGCCGGCGGTGACCCGGTTGAAAGCGCAGATTATTTTTCGCTGGTGCGCAGTTACCGCGCGGTCATCGGGCGCTTTCCGTCCGCCACCAGTGCCTTGGCACTGTCGCCAGTGTATGCGCGTGAGCACGGTGTGCGGGCGACCCTGCTGAATGCCATTGTCGAACGAAATTATGGTTGCACCCACCTGATTGTGGGGGGCGAACACGTCACGCAAGGGCAATTGCGGCGTGGTGGCGACGTCATTACCCATGAAGACTATCAACACGCAGCCGAGCAGATTGAAGCAATCGGCATCGGGCTGATTCCGTTCCCGCGCATGGTCTACGTAGAAGACCGCAGCCAGTTTATGGCGGAAGAAGAGGTGCCAAAAGGTGCCCGGGCAATGATGTTGACTGCTGAAGAAGTGACGCGCCGCTTACAGGAAGGCAGGGCGATGCCAGACTGGTATACCTTTCCCGAAGTGCTGGTCGAGCTGCAGCGCAGCCACCCGCCGCGTAGCCAGCAAGGCTTCACGGTATTTTTTACCGGTCTGTCGGGCGCGGGCAAATCAACCATTGCGCGCGCGCTGACCACCCGGCTGATGGAAATGGGTGGGCGCTCCGTCACCCTGCTGGATGGCGACATCGTGCGCCGTAACCTGTCGTCCGAGTTGGGCTTCACGCGCGAGCATCGCGACATCAACGTGCGCCGCATCGGCTACGTCGCCTCGGAAATCACCAAGAATCGCGGCATTGCCATCTGTGCACCAATTGCACCGTATACCGGGTCGCGTCGTGCTGTGCGCAACATGATTGAACCTTTGGGTGGATTCTTCGAGATATTCGTCGCTACGCCGATAGCCACCTGCGAATCACGTGACCGCAAAGGCCTTTACGCCAAGGCGCGCGCCGGGATTATCAAGGAATTTACCGGCATCTCTGATCCGTATGAAACGCCGGAGCGTGCCGAGCTGTCGATAGATACCACCGACTTAAGCGTGGATGAAGCGGTGCAACGGGTCTTGCTGAAGCTGGAGCATGAAGGGTATTTGCGCTAAGTGCTGCGATAGAAATGAATACAAAAAAGGCGACCCGAGGTCGCCTTTTTTGACTGTCAAGAAAACCGACAGATTACACAGACTGCTGCTTGCGGCGACGCATTGCGCCCAAACCCGCCAGGCCGATGCCGAGCAAGGCCAGCGATGCTGGCTCTGGCACGGTATTGCCAGGATCGGTAATGCTGCCACCGGTACCGCCGATAAT
>DZDB01000074.1 GCA_022736605.1 Sideroxydans lithotrophicus | reverse complement strand
GCCAAAAGCACCGTCGGCTTTGTATTCAAACAGATGAACGTGCCAATCGACGGCAGTTTCAAGCGCTTGAGCGGCCAGATCAGCTTTGATCCGGCACAGCCGACGCTGGCCAAAGCCAGCCTGAGCATTCCGCTCGCCAGCATCGATGCCGGATCGGACGAAGCCAACGACGAAGTAGCCGGGCCGTTGTGGTTCAACACCAAGGTCTATCCCAGCGCGCAGTTCGTCTCGACCCGAATCAAACCGCTCGGCAACAACCGCTTTGAAGTACTCGGCAAGATGAGCATCAAGGGACGTACCCACGCTGCTGCCACCCAGGCAACGTTTCAGCAAACCGGCAACACCGGCGTTTTCAGTGGCAGCTTTGTCCTGAAGCGTGCTGATTATGGTATCGGCGAAGGCATGTGGGCCGATTTCGGCACCGTTGCCAACGACATCCAGATCACGTTCCGGCTGGTCGCACTCGCCAGCAAATAGTTTTTTATCCCGTCACCCGGGGGAATCCGTATGAAAAAACTTGCTCTCAGCCTCGCCTTTGTCGCTTTCGCCAGCAGCGCTTACGCCGCGCCGGAAACCTTCGTCATCGACGCCACCCACACCACGCCGCGCTTCGAATATAAGCATTTCGGCTATTTCAACCAGATTCACAGCTTCGACAAGACCAGCGGCCAGTTGATCTATGACCCGGTCGCGCATACCGGCTCGGTGGACATTACGATAGACGCCAAATCGGTGAATACCGGGTTTGATCTGCTCAACCAGCACATCCAGGATGCGGATTTCTTTGATACGGCAAAATACCCCACCATCACCTACAAATCGACTGCGGTGAAATTCAGGGATAACAAACCTTATGAAGTCGAGGGCAATCTCACAATCAAAGGCATCACCAAGCCCGTCACGCTGAAACTGACATCGTTCCAGATGATGATGAACCCGATGTTCAAAAAAATGGAAGTCGGCGCCAATGCCGTGGCGCATATCAAGCGCAGCGAATTCAACATGAGCAAATACGCGCCGATGGTGTCGGACGACGTCACGCTGTCGATCGCAATGGAAGCCATCAAACAATAGGAGCCTGCCATGAAACTCTATTACAGCCCCGGCGCCTGCTCATTGTCGCCGCACATTGTTCTCAACGAAGCGGGCTTGAACTACGACCTGGAACGCGTCGATTTCGCCAGCAAAACCACCGATGCCGGTGTTGATTTCCTCGATGTCAATCCGAAAGGCTACGTGCCCGCGCTGCGCCTCGACGACGGCCATATCCTCACCGAAGGCCCGGCCATCGTGCAGTATCTGGCCGACCGCGTGCCAGACAAGCATCTGGTGCCGCCGCCTGGCACGCTGGCGCGCTATCGCCTGATGGAATGGCTCAATTTCATTTCCACCGAACTGCACAAGGGCTTTGGCGCGTTGTTCAACCGAAGCGCGCCGGAGGCCTGGAAAGATACCGTCAAAACCCTGCTGGCCAAGCGCTTTCAGTATGTGAGCGACGAACTGGGCGAACACCCCTGGCTGCTGGGCGATAGTTTCAGCGTGGCCGACGCCTATCTGTTTACCGTGCTGCGCTGGAGTGCGCATGTGGATGTTGATCTGACGCCCTGGCCGGTATTAACCGCCTACGTCGCACGGGTCGCCGCACGCCCGGCGGTACACACCACGCTCAATGCCGAAGGGCTGATCTGAACTTTTTTACTGGAAAAAATCATGCGCCAATTCACCATCGCCGTAGTCGTCGGCAGTTTGCGTAAGGCTTCATTCAACCAGCAACTGGCCGATGGCCTGATTAAACTGGCACCCGCCCATTTTTCATTCACACAGCTCGATATCGGCGACTTGCCGCTGTACAACCAGGACAACGACGCCACGCCTGCGGCATCGGTCAAACGCCTGAAAGCGGATATCAACGCCGCACACGGCCTGTTGTTCGTGACGCCCGAGTACAACCGCTCCATCCCCGGCGTGCTGAAAAACGCCCTGGATCACGCCTCACGCCCCTACGGCCAGAACGCCTGGGCGGGCAAACCCGCCGGCATCATCGGCGTCTCGCCCGGCGCCATCGGTACCGCCAATGCGCAACAGCACCTGCGCAACGTGCTGGCCTATCTGGACGCACCCACTATGGCGCAGCCCGAAGCGTATATTCACCTGCGCGACGGGCTGTTCGACGAAAATGGCATTGGCGCCGCCAGCCAGCCGCTGCTGCAAAACTGGATGAATCACTATGTCGCATGGGTGGAGAAACTCGCAAAGTGAATCAACCCTCGTCGTAGCCCTCATCCGTGGGATTATCAACCAGATGGAAAGGATGATCGATTGGCGTGTCGATATACGCCTGGCGGGTTGCCTCGGTTTCAAAATACATCGTCATGTTGCCATCGACGATAAACGGGTGGCCGGTCAGATCGCCAATATCGCGCCCAGTGATCGGGTCGATATTGCTGATCATGTATGACGGCTCGTGCAGGCGAAGGCTCTGCGTCTGGTCGCGCGGCAAGGCATCGGTGCCGACATAATTCAACGCATTGAAATTGTGAACGGGACTGCCTATGTTTTCGGTTTCCATGATGATCTCCTTGAAGGAATAGGGGTGGGGCGCGCCGGATGGCAGCGCAGACTTTGCGCTGTCAGGCAACGCTGCTACCCGTTATAGATCATAAACCGGGTACTGACCGGCACACCCGTCAGCCTGATCCAGCGTCCCTGCTACAATCGGTTTCATTATTCTGCGCAGGACGCCACCATGAATGTCACGCCATTGCCGGTGCTGGCACCCCGTATCTCAGGCTTGCTGGCAACATTTTATGCGCTGGGTACCATACTCGGCGCTGGCATCTATGTGCTGATCGGCAAAGTCGCGGCTGAAGCCGGACTGTTCGCGCCGCTGGCGTTTGCGCTGGCGGCGGGCGTCGCGGCGCTTACCGGCCTGACCTACGCCGAGCTGGCCGCGCGTTACCCGCGCGCGGCGGGCGCCGCACTCTATGTCCAGCGCGGCTTTGGCAATACCCGGCTCACGCTGGTGGCGGGCATGCTGGTGCTCACCACCGGCGTGGTCTCGGCGGCCACGCTGGCAAACGGTTTTGCTGGCTACCTCGCTGTATGGGTCGTGCTGCCCGATGCGCTGGTCACCAGCACGCTGATCATCGCGCTGGGTCTGATTGCCGCCTGGGGCGTGGCCGAATCGGTGACGCTGGCCGCGCTGATTACGCTGATCGAACTCGGCGGCCTGCTGCTGATTGTTGCCGTGACTGGCGAGCGCAGCCTGGCACGTCTGCCTGCGCTCTGGCCGACGTTGATACCCGGTGCGGATTTTCTCGCGCTGGGCGGCATTCTGTCCGGTGCATTTCTCGCGTTTTACGCTTACATCGGCTTTGAAGACACCGCCAACCTCGCTGAAGAAGTACGCGAACCGCAAAAAAATGTGCCGCGCGCCATCCTCTGGTCGCTGCTGATTGCCACCGCGCTGTATCTGGTCGTTGCCCTGGTCGCCGTGATCGGCCTGCCGCTCGATACCCTGACCCGCAGCCGCGCCCCGCTCGCCGACCTCTACACCGCCGCCACCGGCCGCGCCCCCACCGTCATCAGCCTGATCAGCCTGGTCGCCGTCATCAACGGCGCGCTGATCCAGATCATCATGGGTGCCCGACTGCTCTACGGCATGGCGCGCGAAGGCTGGCTGCCAGCAGCCCTGGCGCAATTGCATCCGGTACGCCGCACGCCACTGGTCGCTACGGCGTTGATCACCGGCATTATCCTGCTGCTCGCTTTCCTGCCGCTGGTCAGCCTCGCCAAATTCACCAGCTTCATCATTTTGCTGGTGTTTGTCGCGCTGCATATTGCCTTGCTGCGCATCAAGACCCGCGAAGCCAGGCCAGCCGGCGTACGGGTTTATCCGCGCATGATCCCGTTCGCCGGTCTGCTCGCTACCCTGAGTCTGCTCGGCTGGCAGGTGCGCAGCCTGCTGGCAGCCTGATTGAATCATTGCCCCGCCCGACCGGTCTATCGAACTTGTCACCCACGCTGACCGCCGCATGAGTACAGCCACCATCAAGCGTTACCTGCCCTGGGTCGTCGCCACGGCGCTGTTCATGGAGCAGCTCGATTCGACCATCGTCAACACCGCGATTCCGGCGATGGCGATAAGTTTGCAGGTGACGCCGCTGAGCCTGAAGGCGGTGGTCACCAGCTACATTCTGAGCCTGGCGGTGTTTATCCCGATCAGCGGCTGGATGGCTGATCGCTTCGGTACGCGGCGCGTCTTCGGCGCGGCGGTGGCGCTGTTCACGCTGTCTTCGGTGCTGTGCGGGCTGGCGCTCAACGCGCCGATGCTGGTTGCGGCGCGTATCTTGCAAGGCATCGGCGCGGCGATGATGATGCCGGTCGGGCGGCTGGCGATTATCCGCACCTTCCCCAAGGCTGAACTCCTCACAGCGATGAATTTCGTCATCATCCCGGCGCTGATCGGGCCGCTGCTCGGGCCGACGGTGGGCGGGCTGATCGTCAACTGGCTGTCGTGGCGCGAGATTTTTTTCGTCAACGTGCCGGTTGGCCTGATCGCGCTCTATCTGATTTACCACCACATGCCGGATTATCGCGGTGACACGCCGCGCCCGCTCGATGGGGTCGGGCTGGTTTTATTTGGCAGCGGCACCGCCCTGCTGTCCTGGCTGCTGGAGATTTTCGGCGAGCACAGCATCGATCCAACCTCATTTGGCGTGCTGCTCACGCTCTCCATCAGCCTGCTGGCAGCGTACGTCTGGCACGCGCGCGAGCTGACCTACCCGCTGTTGCGGCTGACGCTGTTCCGCATCCGCACCTTTCGCGTATCCGTGGCTGGCGGCTTCATCACCCGGCTCGGCGTCGGTGGCCTGCCGTTTTTGCTGCCGCTGCTGTACCAGCTCGGCCTGGGCATGCCCGCCTGGCAATCCGGCCTGCTGATGATGCCGACCGCGCTGGCGGCAATGGGTATGAAGCTGATTTCCGCGCCCGTGCTGCGGCGCTTTGGCTACCGCAAAGTGCTGATCGTCAACACCGTGATGATCGGCGTCACCATCGGCCTGTACGCGCTGGTGAACGCCGCCACGCCGCTGTACGCCATCGTGCTGCTCGGGCTGGCGCTGGGGTTTTTCAACTCGCTGCAATTTTCCAGCATGAATTCGATGGCGTATGCCGACGTCGACACCCCGGACTCGAGCATGGCCAGCACCATGTCCAGCACCTTTCAGCAGATTTCCATGAGCTTTGGGCTGGCAGTCGGCTCGCTGATTGCCGCCTGGTATCTGGGCGACCTGCCGCAGACCGACCGGCTCGCCGTTACCAGCGCGCTGCACCATGCATTCCTCACACTCGGCGCGCTCACCATTGCGTCTTCGATGTCGTTCTGGGCGCTGCGCGCGCGTGACGGCGAATCGGTCAGCCGGGGTGAATTGGCAACCTGATTATGCTATACCGGCAGGGCATGTCGGCCTGCATAATAACCAATACCAGAATGGCGGCGGTTTAACCGCAGTCGACACCATTACGCACTGAATACCGGACAAATCGGAGACGTCCATGGCTGCCCTGCCTGATCCGCCACGCTGGCATAGCCTGACGGCCGACGCCACCCTGACCCGGCTGGTGACATCACCGGTCGGCTTGAGCGCGCAAGCCGTCAGCCAGCGGCGCGCGCAATACGGTTCCAACCGGCTTGCGCCGCCCAAACGCCAATCCGTCTGGCAACGGTTTCTGCTGCAGTTCCACAATGTGCTCATTTACGTCTTGCTGGCCGCCGGTGGCATTACCACGCTGCTCGGCCACTGGCTCGATGCCGGCGTCATCTTCGGCGTGGTGGTCATCAATGCGCTGATCGGCTTCATCCAGGAAGGCCGCGCCGAGCAGGCGCTCGATGCCATCCGCAGCCTGCTGTCGCCGCACGCCATCGTCACCCGCAACGGTGAACGCCATGAAATTCCCGCCGAGCAGCTGGTGCCGGGCGACATCGTGCATATCGCCTCAGGCGACCGCGTCCCCGCCGACCTCCGGCTGATCGACGTCAAAAGCCTGCGGCTGACCGAGGCCGCGCTGACCGGCGAATCGCTCGCGGTCGACAAGCAGGTCGATGCTGTGGCTGAAACCGCCGCGCTGGGCGACCGCGCGTCGATGGCCTGGTCGGGCACGCTGGTCAGCTACGGCCAGGGCAGCGGCGTGGTGGTGGCCACCGGCAGCGAAACCGAACTGGGGCGCATCAGCACCCTGCTGGCCAGCGTCGAGCAGCTCACCACGCCGCTGTTGCAGCTGATGACGCGCTTCGGCCAGTGGCTGGCGGGCGCGATTCTGTTGCTGTCGGCGCTGATTTTCGGCTTCGGCGTGTGGGTGCGCGATTATCCGGCGAGCGACATGTTTCTCGCTGCGGTGGGGCTGGCGGTGGCGGCGATTCCCGAGGGGCTGCCTGCAATCATGACCATCACGCTTGCCATCGGCGTCACCCGCATGGCGCACCGCCATGCCATCATCCGGCGCCTGCCTGCGGTGGAAACGCTGGGCGCCGTCAGCGTCATCTGCACCGACAAGACCGGCACCCTGACGCGCAATGAAATGACGGTACAGACCGTCATCGGCGCTGACCCAGTGTTTGACGTGTCGGGCAGCGGCTACGCGCCCGACGGCGGCTTCAGCCAGGGCGGCAAACCAGTCGATGCCGCGCACCCGCTGTTGCAGGCAGTGGCAATCGCCGCCCTGCTGTGCAACGACGCCGAACTGCACCAAACCGACGCGGGCTGGCAGCTGGCCGGCGATCCCACCGAGGGCGCGCTGCTGACGCTGGCGATGAAGGCAGGGCTGGATCCGCAGCAGCTGCGCGGCAACTGGGCGCGCACCGATGTCATTCCGTTTGAATCCGAGCACCGTTTCATGGCCACGCTCAACCACGACCACGACGGCCACGGTTTCATTTACCTCAAGGGGGCGCCGGAACGGGTGCTCGCGCTGTGCTCGAACCAGCGCGGGACGGCGCACGACGCCGCGCTCGACGCCGCCACCTGGCAGCCGCGCATGGATGCCGCCGCCGCGCAGGGCATGCGCCTGCTCGCGCTGGCGACGCGGCGCGGCGACGCCGAAACCGCGCTCAACTTCACCGACATCGAGGACGGCGGCTTCACCCTGCTGGCGGTGCTGGGGTTGGCCGATCCGCCGCGCGAGGCGGCCATCGAAGCGGTCGCCACCTGCCGCAACGCCGGTATCCGGGTCAAGATGATCACCGGCGACCACGCCGCCACGGCGCTGGCGATCGGCAGGCAACTGGGGCTGGATGAGACGTCGCATGCCGTCACCGGCGCTGACATCGAAACCCTCGACGACGCGGGTCTGCGCGCAGCGGTCAGCCAGACCGACATCTTTGCCCGCGCCAGCCCGGCACACAAGTTGCGCCTGGTGGAAGCGCTGCAAAGCCTGGGACACATCACCGCCATGACCGGCGACGGCGTCAACGACGCACCCGCACTGCGGCGCGCCGACGTGGGCATCGCGATGGGCAAAAAAGGCACCGAAGCCGCCCGCGAAGCAGCCGAAATGGTGCTGGCCGACGACAATTTCGCCTCCATCGCGCACGCCGTCGAGGAAGGCCGCACCGTCTATGGCAACTTGCAGAAGGCGCTGATTTTCATTCTGCCCACCAACGCCGCACAGGCCGGCATGGTGCTGATCGCGATTCTGCTCGGCCTCACCCTGCCGATCACCCCGGTGCAGATCCTGTGGGTGAACATGGTGACGGCGGTAACGCTGGCGCTGGCGCTGGCGTTCGAGCGCCCCGAACCCGAAGCCATGCGCCAGCCCCCGCGCAACCCGAAGCAGCCGCTGCTGACGCACTTCATGCTGTGGCGCATCGCCTTCGTCACGGTATTTCTGGTGGCCGGATCGCTCGGCCTGTTCCTGTGGGAAACCGGGCGCGGCCTGGCGCTCGACAGCGCGCGCACCGCCGCCATCAACGCGCTGGTAATGGGCGAAATTTTCTACCTGTTCAATTGCCGCCGTCTCACTGCGCCGGTCATCGGCTGGTCGGCGTTCCGTGGCAACCGCGCGGTGCTGATCGCCATCGGCGTGCTGGTTGTGCTGCAGGGCCTGTTCACCTACCTGCCCGCGCTGCAGGCGCTGTTCGCCACCACGCCACTCGACCTCGCCAGCTGGGGGCGCATTTGCCTGTTCGGCCTGATGGTCTACATTGGGGTAGAAATCGAAAAGGCCGTGATTCGCCGTTATCAGCATTAAGGCGCCGGACAACCGCGCGCACGGATCAATGATTTACAAAAAATCGTCTGCCGGTGTCGATATCCGGCCGCCTCACCCGTCGTACTGTCATAGCGTGCGCTATGTTGATATCAACCAGTACAGGAGAACGAACCATGCGATTCATGATTATCGTCAAAGCCAATGCCGAATCCGAGGCGGGCTGCATGCCGAGCGAAAAACTGCTGGCCGATATGGGCCGGTTCAATGAGGAACTGGTGAAAGCCGGGGTCATGCTGGCGGGTGAAGGACTGCACCCCAGCAGCAAGGGCGCGCGCGTGCATTTTGCGGCGGGCAAACGCACGGTCATCGACGGGCCGTTCACCGAAACCAAAGAACTGATCGCCGGTTTCTGGCTGTGGCAGGTCAGTTCATTGGCCGAAGCGATCGAATGGGTCAAACGCTGCCCCGACCCGTTCAACACTGAGGCCGACATCGAAATCCGCCAGGTGTTTGAAGCGGAAGACTTCGGCGCCGAATTCACCCCCGAACTGCGTGCCCAGGAAGACCGGCTGCGCGCCGAAATCGCCGCACAGCATTCTCAATCCAATTGAAAGGAGCCAATACCATGTCCACCCTCAAACCCATTCCCGACGGCTTTCACAGCATTACCCCGCACCTGGTGTGCGCCGGTGCCACTGACGCGATTGATTTTTACCGGCGCGCGTTCAACGCCGTCGAAGTCATGCGCCTGCCCGGTGCCCCCGGCAAACTGATGCACGCACAGATTCGCATCGGCGATTCCAGCCTCATGCTGGTCGACGAAATGCCGGAATGGGGTTCACTCGGTCCGGCCACGCTGAAAGGCTCGCCGGTCACGCTGCACCTCTACGTCGCCGACGCCGACGCCGCGTTTGCCCAGGCCATCGCCGCCGGTGCCAGCGTCAAAATGCCGCTGGCCGACGCATTCTGGGGCGATCGTTACGGCATCCTGATTGACCCGTTCGGCCACCACTGGTCCATCGCCACGCATATCCGCGACGTCGGTCCGGACGAAATGCAGCAGGCGATGAAAGCCATGATGTGCTGATCCAGCAAGGCGCGTAAGCACATGACTTTTTTCGAACCGCTGTCGATTCAGCTCGACCTGGTTCGTCGTACTCATGCGGCACCCCTGTCCCCGCATTGCTCAATCCGAACGCAAGGAATCATCATGATCGACACACCCTACCTCACCGACAGCACCGCAAAATTTGCGGCGGTCATCCACCTTGACATTCCACGTTCGGAAATGATGCAGGCATTCGGCCCCGCAGTAGAAGAACTGCTGGCAGCACTGGCCGCGCAAGGCATCAAGCCCAACGGCTCGGCATTCGCGCATCACCTGAAAATGACGCCGGAGCGGTTTGATTTTGAACTTGGCTTTCTTGTCAGCGCACCGATCAAGGCAGCCGGGCGCGTGCAACCGGGCACGCTGCGCGCCGCCAGGGTCGCGCGCACCGTTTACCATGGCGGCTATGAAGGCTTGCCCGATGCATGGGGCGAATTCATGCGCTGGATCGAGGCCAACGGCCACACCCCGGCAGCGGACTTGTGGGAATGGTACGTCGTCGGCCCGCACC
>DZDB01000073.1 GCA_022736605.1 Sideroxydans lithotrophicus | reverse complement strand
ACCCGAAGCAGGCCTATGGCATGCTCAAGGCCGCCGTGCGCAGCGACGACCCGGTATTCATCAACGAACACGAGCTGATGTACAACATGAAGGGCGAGGTGCCCGACGGTGAGTATTTTCACCCACTGGAAGGCTCGGAAGTCAGCCGTTCCGGCAATGATGTCACGCTATTCGGTTACAACATCTCGGTGCACTGGTGCCTGAAAGCCGCTGAAATCCTCGACAAACAGTACGGCATTTCCGCTGAGGTGATCGATCTTTATTCCCTCGCGCCCCTGGATCGTGCCGGGATCAAAAAATCGGTATGCAAAACCCACCGCGCAGTCATCGCCGAAGAAGACGAAGCGCCGGTTGGCGTGGGTTCGGAAGTCATCGCTATCATCAATGAAGAATGCTTCTTTGATCTCGACGCCGCCCCGGTGCGCGTGCACTCGGCGCTGGTGCCCCAGCCATATAACCACACGCTGGAAAAAGCCGCGATTCCGGACCACGAAGACGTGGTCACGGCGGTTCTGAAAATGTTTGGTAAGTAAATGAATCCGCTGCACGCGGGCTAGTCAACCAACAAGCGGTGTGATCCGGTACAGGTCACACCGCTTTTTGACGATGACCCGGGTGCCAGGCGATTAAGGAAAAAGCAATGTCATCACATTACGTCATTACCATGCCACAACTCTCCGACACCATGACCGAAGGGGTGCTGGTGACGTGGGAAAAGCAGGTCGGCGATAAAGTCGAACGCGGCGATATCGTCGCCACCGTCGAAACCGACAAGGCCATCATGGATGTGGAAGTGTTCAAGGCTGGTTATCTGGCCGGCCCACTGGCCGATGTCGGCGCCACCGTCGCGGTCAGTGGTGCACTCGGCTACATCACCGACACGCTGGGCGACCTGGCGATTGCCGCCGGTGAAGTCGTGACAGAAACCGCCCAGACCGAGATGATCCCGCACAACGTTGGTACGCCAGTGGTGATGCCGCAATTGTCCGACACCATGACCGAAGGCATCGTCGTTACCTGGGAAAAAGCCATCGGTGACACCATCAAACGCGGCGATATCGTCGCCACGGTGGAAACCGACAAAGCCATCATGGACGTTGAAGTATTTCAGGAAGGTTTCCTGTCTGGTCCTGTAGCAGGCGTTGGCAGCACCATCGAAGTCGGGCATCCGATGGCGTTCATCGTCAGCGATGCGGCACAAGTCAGCGACATTGAAGTGACCCTGTCAGCCGAACACAAAATGGTTGAAGCGCATCACCAGAAAGACCGCAGCCCGGTCATGGCCGCTGCACCTAAAGCCGCCACCGCTGCCCCCGCGCATCCGGGCGCCAAGCCGGTGGCACGGCCAACTGGCCGTCAAGCCAGCCCTTACGCCCGTAAAATGGCGGGTGAAATGGGCGTTGACCTGAGCCAGCTGGCCGGCTCCGGCCCGGCTGGGGTGATCGTTGCGCAGGACGTGGTACGCGCCCGCCCCAGCATGGCGCAGGTGGCGCACTCGCTGCCACAGGTTGAAGTGCCTGGCAACGGCCGCGCCATGAGCTCGATGGAAAAAGCCGTGTCGCACGCCATGACCGCTGCGCTCACCTTGCCCACCTTCGACGTCACCTTCAACATCAAGCCGGAAAAGCTCATCGCTGCTGCAAAAGCACGCAAGGTATCGGTGACGGTTGCCATTGCCAAGGCCTGCTCGGTTGCCATGCTCAAGCATCCGATGATGAACAATTGTTACCAGCCGGTGGACAAGATCGTCGAGCGCAGCAATCACGATTTCGGCTTGGCGGTGGCGGCGGACGGCGGTGGTCTGGTGGTGCCGATTCTGCACCACATCGAGCAGAAATCGCTGGAACAGCTACAGGCCGAATGGACCGACCTGATGCCGCGCGCCCGCGCCCGCAAGCTGTCGCCCAATGAATACGCCAATCCGACCTTCACCATCTCCAACATGGGCATGTTCGGCGTAACCCACTTCACCGCAATTCCAACGCCCGGTATCGCCGCCATCATGGCGATTTCGGCTACCGGTGCCGATGGCATGCCGGTCAATATTACCGGCGATCACCGCGTCGTCAACGGCGCGCACGTCGCTGCCTACCTGGCTGATCTGAAACAGATCATCGAGCAGCCTGAAAGCTGGCTCGAAGTGACGCCCGCATCGCCCATCCCCGAAGGCGACTGGGACTTCCCGGTCATCGTCATCGGCGGCGGTCCTGGTGGTGAAGACTGCGCGCGCGACCTCGTGGAGCACGGCATCAAGGTGGCGATGATCAACAACGCGCCGCTGCCGGGTGGTGAATGCCTGTGGCGCGGTTGCATCCCGTCCAAAGCCTGGCGTCACGCCGCCGACATGATTCGCGATCGTAGCCATGATGCAGAAAAAGGCATCACCGGCACCAATACGCCCAAGCTCGACTGGGGCGTGCTTGAAACGCGCCGCAAAGCCATTCTGCAAACACGCGGCGAACTCGCACTGAAAACCGACAAAGGCGTGAAAATCGACGTGCGCGAAGGCTTTGCCTCGTTCGTCGATCAGCACACGCTGCGCATTCAGCCCGCTACGGGTGACGCCTACACGCTGCGGTTTGGCGCGGCGGTCATCGCCACTGGTGCGCCACCGTTCGTCCCCCCCATTCCGGGCGCAATGGACGGCCTCGCCAGCGGCGGCGTGATAACCTCCGACACCATCTGGAATCTGGCCGCCCCGCCGAAGAAAATGGCGATTGTCGGCGGCGGCGTGATCGGCGTGGAAATGGCGCAGATATTCCGCGATTTCGGCTGTGAAATCATCATGCTGGAAGCCAAGGACCGCATCCTCGCCGAAGTTGAAGACGAAGTCGCCAAGCAGCTCACCGACATCCTCAAAGCCGAGTTCAGCGTCGTCACCAGCGCCAAAATCAGCGCCATCAGCGGCACCCCCGGCAAGATGGCGATAGCCTACGCCGATGCCGACGGCAAGGCCGCCGAATTCAGCTGTGATTACGTGCTGATGGCCACCGGCAAACGCCCTGATACCAGCAAGCTCAATCTGGATGCGGCAGGCATCACACTCGATGGCGCCGCAATCAAGACCGACACGCGTTCGCGCACCAGCGTACCGCATATCTACGCGGTCGGCGACGTGGTCGGCGGCTACATGCTGGCGCACACGGCCGCCACGCAGGGGCGCGTCGCTGCAAGTAATTTGCTGGGCGAAGACCACGCCTACAACCAGGATCTCGATTGCGGCGTGACCTTCAGCCGCCCGCAGGCCGGGTTTGTCGGCCTCTCGGTGGCGCAGGCCAAATCCAGGGGCATCGACGCGGTGGAAGCCAAAATGCCGATGAGCATTGACGCCAAGGCAATGATCAGCGGTGAGACCCAGGGCCTGATCAAACTGGTCGCTGACAAAGCCACGCAAAAAGTCATTGGCGTGCATTTTCTGGCCGAGCACACCGACACACTGATCGGTGAAGCGGTGATGATGGTGTCCGCCGGCATGACATTGAAACAGGTTGCCCACGCGATTCACCCGCATCCAACCCAGACCGAACTGTTTGGCGAACTGGCACGCCGTTTGATGTCGCGCCTGCGCCGCACCGCCAAAAAGTAAACCGCAGCACAACCGCCCGGCACCCCGCCGGGCGGTCATTTCAGCGCTTCATAGTTAACATTGCTTAACAATTGCTTTTCCCGATCAGCGATAAAATCAAGTCATACATTGATCGCCTCGGGAGCGCACCATGCCATCCTCAGCCACCATTCAAAATTCGCAATCGCACCGGCACATCCAGGAAACCACGCAGCTCAATTTGCGCGCGCTGGAACAATTGGAACACGCGATTATGGGCCACACTGACTGGCTTAAAAAGCTGCACAGCGGCATGGCTTTTTCATCCACCCCCAGTGTGCTGGATACCCATCCGGACGCGCATCTGCATTGCGAAATCGGCCACTGGCTGGCGTGCCATCCTGAATCCAGCCTGCGCACGCACCCGGCACTCGCTGAATTGCAGGAAGAACACCGGCTACTGCATCAGGACGCTGCCGCCATGCTGGCGCGATTTCGTCTGTCAGGCAAACCGGACATTCACGCTTTTTCGGTATTGATTGGCCATACCCGTCGACTGCACGAACGCCTGCAACAACTGCGCAACACGGCCAGTCAACCACAGCCCATCCATCAGCCAACATTTACGGCCTTGTCACAACCGGATCTGATCACGCGTTTACAACGTGCGCAAGCCAGGCTGCAACCGGGTTCGACTGGTGCCAGCGTATGCATGCTTGAAATCGATCAGGCAACGCAATTGCAGCAGCGTCTTGGCAGCGCTGCGCTGGGTTCAATCGTGTGCGAAATGCTATTCAATATCCAGGCACAACTGCGCCCGGAAGACTGGCTGCTGCGCAAACGCGATAATGCAGTCTTGCTGTTTTTAGCCCAATCATCTGAAACACACGCGCGCAGTGTGCTGGAACGTATTCGCGACACACTGGCGAGCACCAGTATGCAGCTGGACAGCGGCGACAAGCTGACATTGACAGTCGCGATGGGTGCCGCAAGCCTGACAGATCAAGGCAACCCCGAACGAACCCTTTTTCAGGCAGAACAGGCCTTGCTTGCTGCAAAAGGCATGGGTGGCAACCGCGTCATGTTCGCGGTCGACTGTCAGGATATTCCGGCTTGAACGATGACCGAAACGTAACCAGTCTGCTGTCAGCGCTTGAAACCGCCATGCGGCTCCACGGCGCATGGTTACACAGCGTGCATCACGGCCTGCTGTGCACAGCCACACAGCAGACACCGGCACACGATAGCGAACGCGCATCACACGCGTTTGAGAACTGGATCGAGGCATTCGACAGCCACTCGCCATTACGCGACCAGCGCCTGTTCCGGCAATTCAAAAAGGGTTATCGCGCCCTGCGCCACGCAGCCAGCCGCATGCTGGATCGGCACTGCGCACAAAATAGCCTCTGTGCCAGGCACTATGATCTGTTTGCGCGTCATGCCGAGCGCGTCAATCGGCTATTGTGCGAGCTGCAATTATGCATCGTGCAACAGGCGGGCAAGCACGACCCGCTGACCGACGTGCTCAATCGGCGCGACATGCTTCCGATGCTCGAACAGCAGCGCGATTTGTTGCTCAGCCAGGGTCAGCCTGGTGCCGTCTGCATGCTGGATCTGGATTATTTCAAGCAGGTCAATGACATTCACGGCCATCAGGCTGGCGACACGATCCTGCGCGAAGTCGCAGCCTGCATCAGTCGCCAGTTACGTCAGCATGACAAACTATTCCGTTACGGCGGTGAAGAATTTCTGATCTGCCTGCCTGGTACCGATGGCGCGCAGGCCGCTACCATCATTGAACGCATACGCAAGCACGTTAACCTGCTCTCATTTGATTTCGGCGCCCACCCCGGTATCCGTATCACGGCGTCCTGGGGCGTCGCCGCATTGCATTCCAACTGCAGTCTCGAACAGACCATCGATATGGCCGACGCAGCCCTGTACGCTGCCAAACGCGCCGGTCGCAACTGCCTGATGGTTGCCGACAGCAACGGTACGGCTGCCGTTATGCAGCTGCAGGCCTGGCCACTTGACACCAGCACACCATAAACCGGAGACCGTCACAGTTAAGCGCAAGTGCACCCACACCATCCCACAGCCGGTTCAAACCAGCCGCATTTGTACACCTTAAGCCTGACAGCAGCGTAAAATGCGCGCATGTATACCCTCCTTCGCCCACTGCTATTTCGACTCGACGCCGAAACCGCCCATCACCTCACGCTGACATCGCTACAGGCTGCCCACCGACTCCACTTATCCCGGCTGATTGCGCCGCCGCTCACCGGCAAACCGGTCCACTGCATGGGGATTGATTTCCCCAATGGCGTGGGTCTGGCTGCCGGACTGGACAAAAACGGTGCCTACATCGACGCGCTCGCAGCGCTCGGATTCGGCTTTATTGAAATCGGCACCATCACGCCGCGGCCGCAGCCCGGCAACCCCGCGCCACGTCTGTTTCGCCTGCCTGAAGCGCAAGCCATCATCAACCGCATGGGCTTCAACAATGACGGCGTGGCACAGCTGATTGCCAACGTGCGTGCGGCGCGGTTCAAGGGTGTACTGGGGATTAATATTGGCAAGAATTTTGACACGCCGATCGAGCGCGCAGCCGACGATTACCTCAGCTGTCTTGATGCGGTTTACCCCTACGCCAGCTATGTCACGGTCAATATTTCTTCACCCAACACACAAAACCTGCGCAGCCTGCAAGCCGGTGACGCGCTGTCCGATCTGCTCAAACAGCTCAAGCACGCGCAGACCCGGCTGGCGCAACAGCATGGCCGTTATGTACCGCTGGCGGTCAAAATTGCGCCGGATCTGGATGACGCGCAGATCGCCGACATCGCGCGCCTGCTGCGTGAGCACCGCATCGACGGCGTGATTGCCACCAATACCACACTGTCGCGCGACGCCGTCGCACACCTGCCGCACGGCGCCGAAACCGGCGGCTTGTCTGGCGCACCCGTGCGTCTTGCGGCCAACCGTGTGATCCGGCAACTGGCACAGGCGCTGGCGGGCGAGCTTCCCATTATCGGCGTTGGCGGCATACTGAACGGCGCGCATGCACGCGAAAAAATCGTTGCAGGTGCCAGCCTGGTTCAAGTTTACAGCGGCCTGATTTATCGTGGGCCGGCGTTGGTCGGCGACTGCGTACGCAGCCTGGCGGATGCGTAAATATCTGCTTGCCGTCACGCTGCTGTGCTTATCGGCCAGCCGCGTCTACGCAGCAGAATTGCCCAGCTTTGCACAAGTCAAAGCCGCGCATCAAGTCAGCGAGGCCTGGCTCTACGACCGCAACGGCGAGGTCATCGATACCCTGCACCTCGCCCCCAACGGCTACCGTTTGCCCTGGGTACCGCTGCGCGCGCTGTCGCCCGCCATGCGCCATGCCCTGCTGGTATCCGAGGACAAACGCTTTTACCAGCACGGCGGCGTAGACTGGCGCGCCTTTGTCGGCGCAGCCTGGGAAAACCTGGTCTACGACACCCATCGCGGCGCGTCCACCCTCACCATGCAGCTGGCCGGTCTGCTCGACCCGGCGCTGGCGTGGTCGCCGGGCGGCCGCAGCTACACGCAAAAATGGGATCAGATCAAGGCTGCACGCGATCTGGAAAAAACCTGGAGCAAGGCCGAGATCCTCGAAGCCTACCTGAACAAGGTGAATTTTCGCGGCCAGCTATCCGGCATCAACGCCGCAGCTGAAGGCTTGTTCAACACCACGCCGTTCAAGCTCAATAAAAGTGAAGCCAGCATCCTGTCGGCGCTGCTGCGCGGCCCGAATGCCCACCCGGCCGTGGTGGCCGAACGCGCCTGCGGCGTAGCACACCAGTTGCACGCACCGCGCCCAAGCTGCGCCAGCGTGCGCAGACTCGCCGACACTCGCCTGGCGCAGCCTGCCCAGTTGAACTGGCCCATCCAGCTTGCGCCGGACATCGCCCGACAACTGTTACGCACACCAGGTGACCGGATCCAGGTCAGTCTTGACGCCAAGCTGCAGCGCCTGACGCAAACCACCTTGAATAATGCGCTTGACGGCCTCAAACAACGCCAGCCGGTGGCAGGTGAGGTTTTGATTCTCGACAACCAGACCGGCGAAATACTTGCCAGTGTCAGCCATAGCACCGGCCCGGACGGGCTCGACCTGAGCAGCGTGGCGCATGCACCCGGCACCATGCTGCAGCCATTTTTATACGGCCTGGCGCTGGAACAGGGGGTGCTCACTGCCGCCAGCCTGCTCGATGACGCCGCGCTGGGTGTGAACAGTGATGCCCCACAACCCGCCTGGCTGGACGCCGAGCCTGAATTGGCACATTGGGTGAGCCTGCGCTATGCCCTGGCGCAATCGCTCAAAGCGGCCGCGGCGCGCACTGTGCTGCAAGTAGGCATCGACAATTACACCCGACAGCTCCAGGACTTTGGTCTGGAACCCACACGAACCATGCAGCCCGATGCACCGGCGGTGACGCTGACCCAGCTCAGCAATGCGTATCGCGCACTGGCCAATGGCGGCGTGCTCAAACCCACCAGTCTGCGGCTCGGCGGCAGCAATACGGCAACCCGTGTAATGCCCGCCAACGTTGCCGCCATCCTCAGCCAGATACTTGCCGATCCGCAGGCCGCACCCGCCACCCAGCCAAAACTGCCCGGCTTTGCTGCACTCAAAACGGTCAATACTGCCGACCTGAGTGGCAGCTGGAGCATCGGGTTCACCGACCGCTATACGCTGGGCGTATGGATTGGCAGCCTGAACGGTCTGCCCGTCGCGACATCCACCGATGCAGTGCCAGCCGCCGCCGTCTGGCAAGCACTGTTCAACCAGCTCAAACTCTCCAGCAGCCGCGCGCCACGCCTGCCAAGTGGCATCGTGCAACAGCCAATACGCTTTGAGCCGCCCATCGAAGCGCCCCGGCGCGAACTGTTTTTGCCCGGCACCGAGCAGTCCGTCATCACCCTGCCCACGGATAACACCCCGCACATCACCGGCTTGAACAACGGCGATACCATACAACTCAACGCCAGACTCCCCGCCGCCTGGCAGCGTATCCGCATGATTGCGCGCCCGATGCATCCAGACTGGGTTTGGCAACTGGATGGTGCCACCATTCCGCTGGCGCAGATTCAGCCCGACGCCAGCTGGCGCTACACGCCGCAGCCCGGCGCGCATCAAATCAGCTTGATGAATCGCGACGGCACGCTACTCGACAGCGTCGCGTTTAACGTCGAAACTGATCCCAACACGCTACTGGAGGCGCATTGACGTGATAATCGGCATCCCACAAGAAACCAAAGACCACGAATACCGTGTCGCCGTCACACCCGACGGCGTCGCGAGCCTGACAGCAGCTGGACACACGGTATACGTGCAAACGGGCGCTGCAAGGCGCATCGGCCTCACGGATGACGCTTACCATCGCGCTGGCGCGCAGATAGTCAGCGACGCCGCTGCCGTGTATCAGGCCGACCTCATCATCAAGGTCAAGGAACCGCAACCCGCCGAAATTGCCTTGCTACGGCCAGGCCAGATCGTATTCGGTTACCTGCACCTGGCCGCCGATCCCCATCTCACCGCGCAACTGCTCGACAAAAAAATCATCGGCATCGGCTTTGAAACCGTCACCGACGCCAGCGGTACGCCCTTGCTGGCACCCATGTCCGCTGTCGCCGGTCGCATCGCCGTGCAGGCTGGCGCACAGGCGCTGACCATGGCGGCGGGCGGCAACGGCACCCTGCTGCCCGGCGTCGCGGGCGTGGCGCCCGGCAAAGTCGCCATCATCGGCGCCGGCATGGTCGGCAGCAATGCCGCGCGCGTCGCCGTCGGCATGGGCGCCGACGTCACCCTGCTCGACCGCAGTATGGACAAGCTGCGCCACTATGACGACCTGTATCAAGGCCGACTCAAGACGCGCTATTCCGACAGCGCCGCACTGGCAACGCTCGTCGCCGACGCCGATCTCGTCATCGGCGCCGTGCTGCTGCCCGGTAAAAAGGCCCCCAAACTCATTACCCGCGCCATGCTGAGCCAGATGCGCCCGGGCTCGGTGCTGGTCGACGTGTCGATAGACCAGGGTGGCTGCGCCGAAACCTCACGCCCCACCAGCCATTCACAGCCCACCTATATCGAAGCGGGCGTGGTGCATTACTGCGTCACCAACATGCCCGCCGCGTGCGCGCGCACCGCCACCCAGGCGCTCGCCAGCGTGGTGCTGCCCTACGCCCTCAAACTGGCGCAACGCGGCATGCTGGCGCTGATGGACGACGCGGGATTTTTGAACGGATTGAACGTCTATCAGGGTGCAGTCAC
>DZDB01000072.1 GCA_022736605.1 Sideroxydans lithotrophicus | reverse complement strand
CACCGCTTTCCTTGTCTACTTCATACTTGATGGGATCGCCGCGCATCGGGATTTCGATGATGACGTTAAAATCGTTGGGCAGATCCTTGCCCGCTGGCACCAGATTAAGACTCATGCGTTAAACCTTTACTTTCATTGCCAAACATAAAGTCCAGATTATAACCCAGCGCCATGCTCCGCTCGCTCTACGTTGACTTCAATTCCTATTTTGCCTCGGTCGAGCAGCAGGCCGAGCGGCGCCTGCGCGGCCAGCCGGTATGCGTGGCGCCGGTGCTGGCGGAAACCACCTGCTGCATCGCCGCCAGCTACGAGGCCAAAGCGTTTGGCGTCAAGACCGGTACACCCATCCATGAAGCGCGCAAGCTGTGTAAAGGCATTCACGTGGTGCAGGCACGCCCGGCGCTGTACGTCGAATACCATCACAGGCTGGTCGCGGCGGTGGAGTCCTGCACGCCAGTCGAGGCGGTCTACTCCATCGACGAAATGCATTGCGAACTGACCGGCAGCCAGCGCCTGCGCGCCAATGCGGAAACCCTGGCGGGCAAGATCAAACACACGATTCATAGCACTATCGGCACCGAACTGCGCTGCTCGATCGGCATTGCGCCCAATCTGTTTCTGGCCAAAACCGCATCCAACCTGCGCAAGCCTGATGGCCTGAGCGTGATTGAGCTGATCGATTTGCCAGAATGCCTGTATTCACTGGCCTTGCGCGACATCAACGGCGTGGGCCGACAAATGGAGAAGCGCCTGAACAACGCAGGCATCCAGAGCGTGAAAGACCTGTATGCGGCTGATAAAGCCAAACTCGCACGCGCCTGGGGCAGCATTGAAGGCGAGCGCATGTACGCAAAATTGCGCGGCGACTGGCTATTGCGCGCACCCAGTGCGCGCAATAGCGTCGGCCATTCACACGTGCTGGCACCGGAACTACGCAACGACCCGGCGGCGTATTCGGTGCTGCACCGCTTGTTGCAAAAAGCCGCCGTGCGCCTGCGCAGTTACGGCCTGCTGGCGGGTGCCCTGCAGATCAAGCTGAAATATTTGCGCCAGCCATCGTGGCATGCGCAGCTGCGCTTTGACCCAACCGCCGACACACTGGCGTTGACCGATGTGCTGGATTTAATCTGGCGCGACAAACCCGCCGTGCGCGATGACCCGCTGGCGGTGGGCGTGACGCTGACCCGCCTGAGCGAGGTTGCACACCACACGCCCTCGCTATTCGACGCCCGTGATAACCGCAGCGCGCTCAATGCCACAGTGGACAAACTCAATGCGCGCTTCGGTAAAAATGCGGTGTATTACGGCGCGGCACACAGTGCACTGCAAGCTGCGCCGATGCGTATTGCGTTTGGCCATATTCCCGATCTCGATACGGAAAGCGATGAATGATTGCGTTATATCGCCCAGTCAGGCTAACCTTGGCATAACGCATAGCCATAAAAACATCATGAATCCAAACATTACCCTGTTGGCCTTAGCCTGCCTTGTTTTCAGCCAGACCGCCGCGGCGTTTGAAGTCGGTGAATTCAAAAGCGGCATGACCCGCGACCAGCTCAAGACCACGCTCAAATCGTGGAATTTCGAAAAATCCATCGAAACAGCCGATACGCTAACGGTTTATGATGCCACCGACAACGCCGCTGCGCGCCGTTATCTGTTTGTATTCTGCAATGACCGACTGGTAGGTTTCGATCAGGACGTACCCGGCACTTTCCGCAATTTCACCACCATCACCGGCAATTACAATGCCGAATATGGAAATCCGATCAAGGTGCAGGCGCTCAACAATGTCATTGCCAGCGGTGCACAAAACACGCTGGTGATTTACTGGCGGAAATTCAGCGATATCATCGGCGTGCGTTATCAACAGATGCCCTACAACGAACAGCTCACCCTAACCAACCAGATCAGCAATAACTGCTGGCAGGCACCGCGCTGAAAAAAGGCTTCATCACAGCAAGAATCGGGTAGCTGCCCACCGGGCTGTACGCTATTGTTCCAGCGTACAACGTGACGCAGGCACCGCAACATGCGCAATACCATTACCGATCAGGCACGCCACTACCAGCAGGTCGCTTGCGCCATTGCCTATTTACGTCAGCACGTGCGCAGTCAGCCGAGCCTGAGCGAGCTCGCGCACCATCTCGGCATGAGCGAGTTTCACCTGCAAAGGCTCTTCTCGGAATGGGCCGGCGTATCGCCCAAACGCTTCCTGCAATACCTCACCAAGCAATACGCCAAACAGGCGCTGCGCAGCTCGGCAGACATCCTCAGCGTCGCGCTGGAATCGGGTTTGTCAGGCTCGGGGCGTTTGCATGATTTGATGGTGACGTGCGAGGCGATGTCGCCGGGTGAAATCAAGCGCGGCGGCGCCGGATTAACAATCCAGCATGGAACCGCGCCGACGCCGTTTGGCGATGCCTTGATGGCATGGACGCCGCGCGGCATCTGCCACATCGGCTTTGTACAAGCGGCGGATCCCACCGACGCGCTCGCCGCACTCAAGCAAGACTGGCCTGCTGCAGTGTTTGAGCAGGATCAAGCGCATGCACGGCAACTGGCTGGCACCCTATTCAACACCGCGACGCCAACCCAGCCCTTGCATTTGATGCTGCGCGGCAGCAATTTTCAGATCAAGGTGTGGGAAGCGCTGCTCGACGTTGCCGCTGGCAGCACCGTATCGTATAGTCAACTGGCGAAACAATTGGACATGCCCGGCGCGCAGCGTGCGGTCGGCAGCGCCATCGCAAAAAACCGCATCGCCCTGCTCATTCCGTGTCATCGGGTGATACGCGAAAGCGGTGACAGCGGGCATTATCATTGGGGCGACGACAGAAAAGCCGCGCTGCTGGCTTGGGAAGCGGCGCGTACCGCAACGGGTTAAATACCCAGCATCAGCCGCGTCGGATCTTCCAGCGCGGTTTTCATCTCTACCAGAAAGCGCACCGCGTCACGCCCGTCAATCAGCCGGTGATCATACGACAGCGCCACATACATCATCGGCCGGATCACCACCTGGCCGTTTTCGGCAATCGGGCGTTGCTGGATGGTGTGCATACCGAGGATCGCCGATTGTGGCGGGTTGAGAATTGGCGTGGACAGCAACGAACCGAACACGCCACCGTTGCTGATCGAGAAGGTACCGCCGCTGAGTTCTTCCAGCGTCAGTTCCAGTGCCTCGGCGCGCTGGGCAAAGTCGCCAATGGCACGCTCGATTTCGGCGAAATGCTTGCAGTCAGCGTCACGTAAAATCGGCACCACCAGGCCGCGACTGGTCGACACCGCAATACCGATGTCGTAATAATCCTGCTGCACGATGTCGCCGCCGTCGATGCGCGCGTTAACCACAGGGAACTGCTGCAACGCCAGCACCGCCGCCTTCACAAAAAACGACATAAAGCCCAGCTTGATGCCGTGTTCACGCTGAAAATCAGCCTGGTAACGCGCACGCAAATCCATCACCGGCTGCATGTTCACCTCGTTAAACGTGGTGAGAATCGCCGCTGTGTGCTGCGCCGCCACGAGACGCTCGGCGATGCGCGCACGTAGCCGCGTCATGGGCGTGCGACGCTCGCTGCGACCCTGACGGCTGTCGATCACCGGCGCGGGTGATCTGGGAAATTCCGGCTGGGCAAGCACTGTCGGCACCGGTGGCGTTGGCACCACCGGCGCGCTACTCACCACCGGTGCAGTGACGGCGCTGGGCTCAACAGGTATTGATGGCGGCAATGTATTTGGCACGCCATCGTCAATCCGCGCGATGACTTCTCCCGCATGCACCACCGCGCCATTTCCACGCAGGGTTTCCACCAGCACGCCGCTGGCCGGTGCCGAAATTTCCAGAATCACCTTGTCAGTTTCCAGGTCGATCAAGGTCGCATCGCGCTGCACCTTCGCGCCAATTTCAAAATGCCACTCCAGCAGCGTGCCCTCAGTGATGGAATCGGACAGTTCCGGGGTTTTAACCTCAATCAGCATGGTTCAGAGCCTCGTCTATCAATGCCTGGCGTTGCGCTTCAAATACTTCCGGGTAGCCCACGGCGGGCGAAGCCGCGAACGGCCGACCCGCGTAATTCAGGCTCAGCGAGGCGCTCATGCACTCACGCAGGTGGTGACCTATAGCGTACCAGGCGCCCTGATTCTGCGGTTCTTCCTGCGCCCATACCAGCACTGCTGCATTGGGATAGCGCGCCAGTTCGGCGCTGAATTCTTCGCGTGGAAACGGGTACAACTGCTCGACACGAATCAACGCGATGTCAGTGATACCGCGCTCCTGACGCGCGTTGAGCAAGTCAAAATAGACTTTACCGCTACATGCCACCACCCGTCGCACCGATGCCTCATCCAGCGCGACTGTTTCACCGATCACTACCCGGAAACCACCTTCGGTGAAGTCCCCTAGCGCCGAACTCGCCTGTCTGGCGCGCAGCAGGCTTTTCGGTGTCATCACCACCAGCGGTTTGCGGTACGGGCGCAGCATCTGGCGGCGGATCAGGTGAAACATCTGCGCCGCCGTGGTCGGCTGGCACACCTGGATATTGTCGTTGGCGCACAGCTGCATGAAGCGCTCCAGCCGCGCCGATGAGTGCTCCGGCCCCTGCCCTTCCTGCCCGTGCGGCAAGTACAGCGTGAGGCCGCACAATCGACCCCACTTGGCTTCACCACTGGCGATAAACTGATCGATCACCACCTGCGCGCCGTTGGCAAAATCGCCAAATTGCGCTTCCCAGATCACCAGTTCGTCCGGTTCTGCGGTCGCATAACCGTATTCGAATGCCAGTACGGCGGTTTCGGACAGCAGCGAATCAATCACGATGAAGTGCGGCTGGTTCGGGTAAATGTGTTGCAGCGGTACATACTCACCGGCATCCCAGCGCTCGCGCTGCTGGTCGTGCAGCACGGCGTGGCGGTGGGCAAACGTGCCGCGTCCGCTGTCCTGGCCGGATAAACGAACTGGATAGCCGTCACGCAGCAGACTGGCATAGGCCAGCGTTTCCGCCATGCCCCAATCCAGCGCAAGATTCCCCGCAGCCATCTCGCGCCGATCCGCCAGAATCTTGGCGACGCGCGGGTGCAGGCTGAAGTTATCCGGAATCTGCGTGATTTTTTCCGCCAGCGTACGCAACTGGGTCAAAGCCAGGCTGGTATCCGCCGTTTGGCGCCAGTTCACGCCACGATAGGCTTTCCAGTTGGCGGCGTTGGCGCGTTTATACAGTGACACGGCAGGCGCAACGATGCGCTCCTCGGTTTCCAGCCGTGCCCGGTAATCGATCACCTGCGCCAGCGCATCCGCTTCGTTCACGATCCCCTGCGTCGCCAGTTGCTGCGCGTACAACGCGCGCGTGCCAGGGTGTTCGGCGATGCGGTGGTACATCAGCGGCTGGGTGACGGCGGGCTCGTCCTGTTCGTTATGACCGTGACGACGGAAGCACACCAGATCGATGATGAAATTCTTGCGGAATTCGCGCCGGTAATCGAGCGCAATCTGAATCGCCAGCAGCGCGGCTTCCGGGTCGTCGGCGTTGACGTGCAGCACCGGCGCTTCGACCATTTTGGCAACGTCGGTGCAATATAGCGACGAGCGCGTATCGCGTGGGTCAGACGTGGTAAAACCGATCTGGTTGTTGATCACGATATGCACCGCACCGCCGTTGCTGAAGCCGCGCGTCTGCGACATGTTGAGGCTTTCCATCACCACGCCCTGGCCGGAAAACGCCGCATCGCCGTGCAGAATCACCGGCAGCACCTCGGTGCCATCGTGGTCACCGCGCCGCTGCTGGCGTGCGCGCACCGAGCCGCGCACCACCGGATGCACGATTTCCAGATGCGAGGGGTTGAATGCCAGCGCCAGATGCACGTTGCCGTGCGGCGTGGCAACGTCGGTAGAAAACCCCTGGTGGTATTTCACATCGCCGGTCAGCGCGCCGTCGCCGTTGTTTGGACTCGGTTTGAAAATCTGCACCAGCGGTTTGCCCAGCACGTTGACCAGCACGTTGATGCGCCCGCGGTGCGCCATGCCCAGCACGATCTCCTGCGCGCCGTTTGCCGCCGCGCCTTCGATCAGGCCTTGCAGCATGGGAATCAGCGTTTCCGCCCCTTCCAGCGAAAAGCGCTTTTGCCCGACATAGCGCGTATGGATGAATTTTTCCAGCGTCTCGGCAGCGGTCAACTGCTGCAAAATACGCGTTTTTTGCGTGGCGTCGAACTGCGGTGTAGCGAGGCAGCCTTCCAGCCGGTTTTGCAGCCAGCGCTTGCGCGCATTGTCCGAGATGTACATATACTCGGCGCCCAGATTGCCGCAGTAGGTGCGGCGCAAAATGGCGAGAATATCGGTCAGCGTGGCACGCGGCGGCGCCACCAGCGAACCGGTGTCGAATTCGCGCATCAGGTCGTCTGCCGTCAGACCGTAATGTGCCGAATCAAGCTCAGGCACGTCGGGGCGTGGAAAACGTTGCAGCGGGTCGAGATTGGCGTGCCGCACACCGAGAAACCGGTGGGCGTTGATCAGTTGCAGCACGCCGACTTGATGGCTATCGCATGGTGCGACTGCCAGCGCCGTACCGGCTGCGGTGGGCAGCGATTCAAACCAGGCACGCCAGATACCGGAAACACTGGCGGGATCTGTTTGAAAGCGCTCGAACATCGCTTCCAGCAGTGGCGCATTGGCAGCGAAAAGTGCCGAATCAGCTTGTCCTTCACTCACACAATTTCTCCGCCATGCAATGCGCCTTAACGCTGCTCCATGGGAATAAAAGCGCGCTGTGCATCACCAACATAAAGCTGACGCGGGCGACCGATTTTATTCTCCGGGTCGCTGATCATTTCATTCCACTGCGCGACCCAGCCTGCGGTACGTGCCAATGCAAACATGGCGGTAAACATATTGGTCGGAATACCCAGTGCGCGCAGTACGATACCCGAATAGAAATCGACGTTGGGATAGAGTTTCTTGGTCACGAAATACTCGTCCTCCAGCGCAATCTGCTCAAGTTTCAATGCCACCTTGAACAGCGGATCATCGTGCAGGCCAAGCTCATCCAGTACCTCGTGGCAGGTTTCACGCATCACCGCAGCGCGTGGATCCATGTTTTTGTAGACGCGATGACCAAAGCCCATCAAGCGGAATGAATCGCTCTTGTCCTTGGCTCGGGCAATAAATTGATTGATACGCGACACATCGCCGATTTCCTCCAGCATCGCCAGCGCGGCTTCATTGGCACCCCCATGCGCCGGCCCCCACAACGAGGCAATCCCTGCCGAGATACACGCAAACGGATTGGCGCCCGACGAGCCGGCCAGCCTGACTGTTGAGGTCGAGGCATTCTGTTCATGGTCAGCATGCAGGATCATGATGCGCTCAAACGCCCGTGTCAGCACCGGGTTCGGCACATACGGCTCACACGGCGTGGCGAACATCATGTACATGAAATTTTCCACATAGGTCAGGCGGTTTTGCGGATACATGAACGGCTGGCCGGTATTGTATTTATAACTCCATGCCGCAATGGTCGGGACTTTGGCAAGAATCCGAAAAGCCGATATTTCGCGATGCCGCGGATCACCGATATCGAGCGAGTCGTGATAGAACGCGGACAATGCGCCCACCACGCCGACCATCACCGCCATCGGGTGCGCGTCTCGCCGAAATCCGCGAAACACAGTGTTGATCTGATCGTGCAGCATGGTGTGCTGGCGCATGGTGCTATCAAAATCATGTTTCTGCTGGGCATTGGGCAGTTCGCCGTATTGCAACAGGTACGCTACTTCAATGAAATCAGAGTGCTTGGCAAGCTGCTCGATCGGGTATCCCCGGTAATACAGCAAGCCTTTGTCACCATCGATGTAGGTGATGCTGGAACTACAACTCGCGGTGGCCTGAAAACCGGGGTCGTAAGTGAAATACCCCGACTTCACCAGGCTGCGAACATCAATCACGCTGGGGCCGAGTTTGCCCGACAGCACCGGCAATTCAATCTGTTTCGCGCTGTTATCAAAAGTGAGCGTAACTTTAGTTGGCGCTTTCATGGTGCGGTTTTCCTTAGCCATTCAATGATTTCCGTCTGTGCTGTTGAATGCGCAGACTCCCCAACCTGAATCATATCCCACAAAACTTTATCATCTAGTGCTAATAAAGCATTAAAAGCCGCTTGCAGGCTCGCTGGCAGTGTTGCGTAGTGATTATCGATGAAATCGAGCAACAGGATATCCAGCTCCAGCATGCCGCGACGGGCACGCCAGCGCAGCCGGTTGATCTCGCTCATGCGCTGCGCTTGACCAGCAGGGTCTTGATTTTGCCGATGGCCGCCGTGGGATTGAGTCCTTTCGGGCACACCGATACGCAGTTCATGATGCCGTGGCAGCGGAACAGCCGGTATGGGTCTTGCAGATTATCCAGCCGTGCTGTGGTGTTCTGGTCACGGCTGTCGGCAATAAAGCGGTACGCCGAAAGCAGCCCGGCCGGACCGACAAACTTATCCGGGTTCCACCAGAACGACGGACACGCCGACGAGCAGCAGCCGCACTGGATGCACTCAACCAACCCGTCAAGCTCGGCACGTTGTGCCGGACTTTGCAGACGCTCGATTTCGGGTGCCGGGTCGGCATTGTTAAGCCACGGCTCGACCGATTTGTATTGCCGGTTCAGTGGCGTCATGTCGACCACCAGATCACGAATCACTGGCAGACCGGGCAAGGGACGCACTTCGATCGGCTGTTTCAGTTCGCTTAATGGCGTGATGCACGCCAGCCCATTGCTGCCATTGATATTCATGCCATCCGAACCACACACACCTTCACGGCACGAGCGGCGTAGCGTTAACGTGGCATCCTGCTCGTCCTTGATGCGCAACAGCGCGTCAAGCAGCATATTGCCTGCGGGTTCAATCTCCAGCTCGTAGGTCTGCATACGTGGCTGGGCATCGTGTTCCGGGTCGTAGCGGTAAATTGAGAAGCGCATCAATAGGTTCGCTCTTTTGGCAAAAACGGCTCAACTGTAAGCGGCTTCAGGCGCACTGGTTTGGTGTCGATCTGGTCGCCGTTACGGCTATACAGTGTGTGTTTAAGCCAGTGATCATCGTCGCGCTGCGGATAGTCTTCACGCGCGTGCGCACCCCGGCTCTCGGTACGTGCCAGCGCCGATACCAGCGTGGCGCGTGCCACCGGAAACAGATTTTCCAGCTCCAGCGCCTCAATGCGTGCGGTGTTGAATACACGACTGGTGTCGGTGAGGCGCACAGCGGCCAGGCGCGCTTCAAGCGTGTCCATCTGTGACAGCCCTTCGCGCAACAACGCATCGGTGCGGAACACGCCGCAATGGCTTTGCATCAGCGTTTGCAAGGCCAGCCGCACATCCGCCACTGATTCACCTTGTCCGCCCTGGTCCCAGCGCGCCAACCGCGCCAGCCCGGCCTCGGCAGCGTCATCCGGCAACACGCGCGAAAATGGATTATCGCGCAGTGTTTCGATGATGTGATTGCCCGCCGCACGTCCAAACACCACCAGATCAAGCAAGGAATTACCGCCCAGCCGGTTGGCGCCGTGCACCGATACGCAGGCGCATTCGCCTACTGCGTACAGCCCCGGTACTGGCTCTTCCGGACCGAAACGCGCCGGCATGACGACTTGACCATGCAGATTGGTGGGAATGCCGCCCATCATGTAATGCGCCGTCGGCACCACCGGAATCGGCGCGTTGATCGGATCGACACCGGCAAAACGCTGCGCCAGTTCACGTATACCCGGCAGTTTTTCCTTGATCAGCGCAGCGCCGAGGTGATCGAGCTTCAGGTAAATCACGTCGCCATTCGGTCCACAACCGCGACCGGCGTGAATTTCCTGTGCCACGGCGCGCGCCACCACATCACGGCTGGCGAGGTCTTGGGCGTGTGGTGCATAGCGTTGCATGAAACGCTCGCCCTGGT
>DZDB01000071.1:7196-10007 GCA_022736605.1 Sideroxydans lithotrophicus | reverse complement strand
CGGTGGGGTTGGCCGCTACAGTGAGCGGGGCAAGCAGCGCCAGCGCGCACACTAGCCGGGCAGAGGCTGAATGGGGACAAATAGGCATGATGGTCTCCTTAATAGACCAGCGTCAGGTTGCCCTGCACGCGATTGTGGTCGGTCAGGCCGGAGCCGCCGCCGCGCAGAATGTGGGCGAAATCGAGCGCCACGCTGACGCGCTTGTTGACGCTCAGGCGTACGCCCACGCCGGCGCTGGCGATGTCGGCACGGGCGATATCGCCGGGCTGCGCGTCGTTGAGCCGCACCATGCCGGCGTCGTAAAACACCAGCCCGCGCAGCGCCGCGTTGGTCAGCGGCAGGTGCGCACCGAGATCCGGCCCATACAGTTCAACGCTGCCCTGCGCGCCCTTGTCACCGGCGAACTGGCGTTCGTCGAAGCCGCGCACCGAGCGTTGTCCGCCGATGCCGAACTGCTCGCCCGGCACCAGGTTCTGGCGGCTGGTCTGGGCGCTGGCACGCAGACGTAGCTGCCATTGCGCGGGCAGCGCGTGGCGGCAATCGAGGTCGCTACGTAGCGCGCGGTAATTGGCGTGGGCGCCGTTGCGCGCCAGCGCGAAGTCGCGGTCGTTGCCGTTGGACCCACCGACGATATTCTGGATGCCGCCAATGTTGAAGCTGCATTCGCTCTGCGCACTGCGGTAGCGGCCGCTGTAGAACAGGCTCAACGGGTGCACCGTGACATCGGCGCCGATTGGCGTGCCGACAAAGCGGATGTCGTTCTGGTAGGCGCGGTAATCCAGGCCGTAAACCAGCGTTTGCCGATAGCCGCCGAGGGTCTGTAAATGCTGGTTGTAGCGCGCGCCAAAAATGCTGCCCTTGCCGCTGACGGTGAACAGTTGCGCCACGGTACCGGCGTCGATGTTGGCGTAACCGGCAAACAGGTCGATCGAATCGCCGAGCCGATAGAGTGGAATGTGATAGCCCGCGCCAAACGCGCTGACGCTGTTGAGGTGATCGGGCGAGGTCAGGTATTGCAGCGTGAGCACCTGGTCGCGGTTGGCGACGTTGGCGTATTGCATGCCGACGCCGAGGCGGTATTTGCCGGTTTGTTGATTCCCGCTGTTGTCGAGTGTGAGAAACGTGCGCCACGGCTTGCTGCTGTTGACCTGCACGCTCGCATCAATGGTGTTGGGCAGCGCGCCGCTGCGCAATTTGACGGTGGTGAGCTTGCCCGGATTGTCGTTGGCGAGTGCCAGCTGGGCGTCGACGTCGTGCATGTTGGGTACCGTGCCGGGCCGCAGCGCGGGCAGGCTGTTGCGCACGTTGGTCTGGTCGTAATCATGGCTGCCCTCGATGTTGACCGCCGCCAGCCGCGCCGCGACCACCTTGAAAATCACCAGGCCGTCTTCCATGGTCTGCGCCGGGAGTGATACCTCTACCGTGCTGTAACCAGCCGCGCGGTAAGCTTGCTGCAGGGCTTCGCGCGCGGCTTCGATGTCGGCAAAGCTGCGCTGCTCGCCGATGTAGTGGCGCAACACCCGGGCAACCACGGTGGGCTGGAGCAGGGTGTTGCCTTCCACCCGGTAACGCACAATCGGAAAGCGCAGCGTGTCGGCGTCGTCTGCCAGCGCGACACCGGGCAGGCAGGCCAGCCAGACCAGCAGCGCCGCCAGCAGTCGCGCCAGCCGTTTGTTATTGTTGTTACGCATGTCGATTCCTGTTTTCAAGCTGCGTCGGGTGTGCCCCCGATCCTCGCCTGCAGCGTGTTGTTATTGAGCCTATGCGGTGTCCTGCAAGCCGATGTTGTCGGCCAGAAAACGGCTGTAATCCTGTGTGCCGATGATGTGCGTGCCGTCGCAGTTGAACTGCATGCGGATCGCGTCGCGGGTCATGCTGATGCCCATGTTGCGCAGGTAAAAATCCGGAATGCTGCGCAGCACCGGCAGCTTGTCGATGACCTTGACGATTTCTTCCTGCGCCAGTGGCTGCCAGTTTTGATAATGATGCTGGAACACGTCCTTGTAATTCTGCGGTAGCGCCAGATCGCCAAATTCCGCCGCCAGGGTGTCGTACAGGCGGTGGATCAGGCGCGCTTTTTCAGCGTAGGCCAGCACCGGGAAATGCCGATCCAGATAGGCGTCATCGATCAATTTGTTGGCGGGATGGATTTCGTAGTTGAACGGGTCGAGGATCGAGGTCAGGCGGATCTCGCCGCTGTTGAACTGCAGGAACACTTCGCTGACGCAACGCTCCAGCATCAGCATCTTGAGCTTGATGACGAGTTGCGGCAGTACCTTGTCGACCAGGCTCTCATAGCGTTCGCGCATGAAGGCGGTTTCGCGTAGCGACGGGTCGCCCTTGATGCTGATTTGCAGGTTGTTGCCCTTGATGCCGGTGGTGGTGAGCAGGTTTTCCTTGAGTGCCAGCTCTTCGGTGCGGCGCGCGATGATGCGCTTGATGGTATCGCTCAGCTGGCCGTCGGCGTTGAGCAGGGTGATGAAGGCGTCGCGGTTGATGACGGTCAGCGTGGCGTCGCTGACTGCGGTGACTGAAGCGGTACGCTTACCCTGGTTCAAAACCGCCATTTCACCGAAAAACTCACCGCAGCCGAGCTGGCCGATTTCGACCCGGTTGGTGAATTCGTGGAGGAACACCGAGCATTGTCCGCGTTCGATGAAATAGACGTTGTCGGCCGGCTCGCCCTCGGTAAACACCATGTCGCCCTTTTGATAGGTGTGCACCGTGCCGCAATCGTGCAGCTGCTGCAGTTGTTCCGGTCTGAGTTTGCTGTCCATTGCTGTCACCTCCGGGTCTGTCGGGCAAACAGAA
>DZDB01000071.1:0-7096 GCA_022736605.1 Sideroxydans lithotrophicus | reverse complement strand
CGGGCACTGGTGAGGCCGAGTTTGTGCTTGATATGTTCGCGGTGTGCTTCCACGGTTTTGACGCTGCGGTCGAGTTGCCGGGCGATTTCGGCATTGCTCTGACCGGTGCCGATGAGGCGCAGCACTTCGCGTTCGCGCTGGCTCAATGGCATCAGTTGGGTGGGCAGTGGGGTACGCGGCAAGCGCCACTGGCCGCCGCCCAGCAGGCGGCGGATGGCCATCAGCAGCATGGCGGGCGCGACCTGCTTGCTGAGGTAACCGCTGGCACCGGCAGCGTGGGCGTCACGCGCGTACAGCTCGCTGTCGTGAATGCTCAGCACCAGCACGATCAGATCCGGCCAGCCGCGTTTGAGCGTGGCGACCAGTTGCAGGCCGGAATCGTGACCCAGCGCAATATCAACGATGGCGAGATGATGCTGACAGTGCTGTTGCGCCGCCAGCGCGGCGGCTGCCGAGCGGGCTTCGTGGCAAACGTGCAGGTCGGTTTCGCTGGCGAGCAGCGCGCGAATGCCTTCGCCGACGATGGGATGGTCGTCGGCAATCAGGATACGGGTCAGTTCAGTGCTCATCGATGGTTGCCTGTGTCGTGCTGGACAGCGGCAACTGTACGCTGATTTCGCTGCCGTGACCGGGTGTGCTGGTGATTTCAAGCTGGGCGCCGAGCACGGCAGCGCGCTGGCGCATCAGGTGGAACCCCAGGCTGTCGGCGGCAGTGGCTGCTGCCGGGTCAAAGCCGTCGCCATCATCGCGTACCCGGATATGCAGCGTGGTCACATCGCTGTGCAGTTCGATGCCGATATGGCGGGCTTTGCCATGCCGTACCGCATTGTGCAGTGCCTCCTGCACGATGCGGTAGAGGTGGATGGCGTGTGTGGCAGGCAAATCGGGCAAGCCGGGCGGCAGTAAGTCAAGCTGACACTGGACACCATCGCGTTCCTGGCAGTAGCGCATCAGTTCTTCAATCGCGGCGCGCAATCCGAGTTTTTCCAGCGTGACTGGATACTGGCTGCTGGCCAGCCGTTTGCTCTCGGTCTGGGCTTCAGCTGCCACGCGTTGCAGACGTTCCGCCTGCGCGGCCAGTTCGGGCAGTTTTTGGCGCAACGCCAGTGCCAGGCCCTGGCTCATCATGCCCAGCCCGGTCAGGTACTGGCCGAGACCGTCGTGCAAATCCTGACCAAACCGGCGGCGGCGTTTTTCACCCACCTCAACCAGGTGACGTTCCAGGCGCTGGCGGCTGGCCATCTCGCCGAGCAGTTGCCGCTGGGTTTGCTGCAGGTGGGCGGTGCGCGCCTCGACTTCTTTTTCCAGTCGTTGGTGTGATTGGTCGAGCGCCTGCCAGGCTTGGACGCGTTCGTTGCGTAAAGCCGCAAACAGCAGCCCGGCCACCGCCACCAGGGTGGTGTATTGCCACCCGCGCAGCATCACGTCGAATGCCGTGCTGGCAAGGAACAGCCCGCTGCCCAGCTGGGTGCCGAGGATGCCCATCCCGGCAATGCCGAACGTCAGCGCGGTGGCGCCGTGGCGGCCAAAGCGCAGTGCTATCCAGGCCGCAACCGGCAACAACACCAGTGCGGCCGGGTAGGCGGCATTGCCGCTGCGGCTGGCGTCCAGAAACACCAGCTTGCCGACCCATAGTGCGGTGCCCAGTGCCAGCAGCAATTCCGGCCAGCGCAGCGGCGGCAGGCGCGGCAGTGGGTTGTACCAGATCAGTATCAGCGGGGTCAGCAGCAGGATGCCGGTCATGTCGCCCATCCACCATGCCAGCAGTGCGTGGTCGCCGGGGCGATGCAGGGCAGTGGTGTACGCCAGGCTGCCGAATAGCGCGGCCATCACCGCGCCCAGCGAGGCGGCCAATAACAGCGCCAGCACATCACGAGTGCGCGCCAGGGTCAGATCAAATCCACACAGGCGTTTGAGGATATACCAGGCGAGCAGCGCTTCCAGGGTGTTGCCGCTGGCGATCAGCGCCGCCGACGCAGCGCCGATACCACTGCTGAGATTAACCAGAAAGGCACCGAGCGCAATGCCCGGCCACAGGCCGACGCCGTTGAGCAGGATGACAGCCAGCGCCAGACCGCTGGCGGGCCAGATCAGGCTGACGATGGGCTTCAGGCTGGCGTATTCCAGCCCCCATTTGCCGAGCAGAAAATAAGCCAGTGCCAGCCCGGCGAGCTGGATTGCATAGATCGCCCTGCCAGGTGCAGTCAGGGCGGTGGTGAGTCGGTTCATGGTCATCGCTGCGCTTCAACCCTGGTTTAAAGCATCGTTTACCTGAAACCAAACCGGCAGTGTTGCCTATTGGCTGTTGTTGCTTGCGTCTGTATCTGCTGCGTCGGTTACGGCGTCACTGAGCGGCGCTTCATTTCGCTGCGCTTTTTCTTTCAGCTTGTCTTCTTTTTTCTTTTTCTTGGCGAGTTCTTTTTGACGCTTTTCGTATTGGTAATTAGGTTGGGCCAATTTGGTTTCCTGTTTAGAAGGGGTTAATGAGTAAGGGAATTTTCAGTCGTGCAGGACGGCAGGGCAGGCGCCGCAAGGTCTCCGCTAAAGCATTCAACAATACGGCGTGCGTCGCGTGCCAAAAACATCTCGACATCGAATTCCGACACGGCACGTGCAAGGTGGCGCTCGAAGTGTTGACTATCCGCTACATTTTCATAGATTTCCATCCATGTGTACGGATCGTCGCGCCGCTTCAGCAGCCGCCCGGCGATGCCACTGCGGCACGCCAGCCGCGCCTGCATGGCACGTACCTGGGTTTCGGTTTCGTGGTCGTCGTCGGCCACCCGGTAATAGATGTAGTAGTGGTTCAAGCCAGTGCGTAAGGCAGCGTTTCGAGTTTCAGCTGTGCGCCGTCGAGTGCGCCCAGATGGACCGTTTGCGTGTCGGCGCTGCTGATCTGGATTACCGCCAGCGCGTCCCAGCCGCCGCCGGGTGCAGGCTGGGCGTTGACGATCATGCCGCTGGCCTGGCCTTCCATGTCAGCCGTGTAGAGTTCGTCGCCGGGTGCGGCGGGGCGGTCGCTGTGGACGCGATACATGCGGCGTTTGAGTTTGCCGAGGTATTGGGTGCGGGCGACGATTTCCTGCCCGGTGTAGCAGCCTTTCTGGAAATTGACGCTGTTGGTCAGATCGAAATTCACCATTTGTGGCACGAACTGCTCCTGCGTCGCGGGCAGGATGGCGGGGATGCCAGCCTGAATGTCGAGCCATTGCCAGGCCGGGTAATCAATTGGCGTCGCGTCGCGTTGCAAGGTGTCCAGCAGTGGCGCGGCGAGTTCCGGTGTAGTAACGATCTGGTAGCGCTCAGCGCCGAGGCGGATCACGCTGCCTGCCGGGCTGTGCGCGACGCGCATGTCAGCCGTGGGCACGCTGCCCAGTGTGGCTTCGATCAGCGCGGCGGCGCGGCTGCCTGCGATGCCGATGCGAGTCAGTTCGGTGCGGGCGTCACGCGCTTTGACCTTGGCGCGCAGGATGAACATCGACAGCCGTTTTTGCATTGCGTCGTGCAGTTCGCCGGGCAGTTGCAGGTAGGTGTCACCGTTTTGCTGCCACATCAAAAAGCTCGCCAGCAGGCGGCCTTTGGGCGAACAAAACCCGCTGTACTGTGCCTCGCCGCTGGCGAGTTTGCGTACGTCGTTGGTGAGCTGGCCTTGCAGGAAGGTCGTGGTGTCGTCGCCGCTGAAGGCTATCAGGCCGAGCGGGGAAAGGTCGGCGAACACGGCGCTGTTGTGCAGGGCGTCGATCAGATTCTGCGTCATGGTCAAATTTATTTCGGTGTTGGCAATCCGTCCATTCTACAATCATCGCCATGAACTTGCCGCCTTTACGCATTGCGTTGCGACCGTCGCGCTACTTGCTCGCGCTGTTGATTGCCGTGTACGGGTTGGCAGGCGTGGCGCTGTGGCTGGCCGTGCCGCAATACTGGCTGCGCCTGGCGGGTGGTGCCGTGCTGCTGGCGAGTCTGGTTTTTTATGCGCGGCGGCAGTCGCGGCACGCTGGATTGGAGGTCGATGCGGGCGGTGTCTGGCGCGTTGGGGTGAAAGCGGCGTGGCAGGAAGCCGCGCTGCGTGAGGCGTTTGTCACACCGCTGTTGACGGTGCTGCGCTTGCAGTTGAATCGGGGTGGGCAGGTGACACTGACACTGTTGCCAGACAGCCTGACACGCGATGATTTTCGTCGCCTGCGGATTATTTTAAAGTGGGCAGGTCGCACGCGCCAGGACACACCCGTCCCGGACGCGGATTGAGTACGGTATTGCCGGTTACCGGCAGCATG
Organism: Sideroxydans lithotrophicus; assembly: GCA_022736605.1. GTDB lineage: Bacteria > Pseudomonadota > Gammaproteobacteria > Burkholderiales > Sulfuriferulaceae > Sulfuriferula. The sequence goes on along the minus strand of DZDB01000071.1, from coordinate 2,822 downwards.
TCGGGGTAATCGCGGCTGAAATGCAGACCGCGCGATTCACGTCGCAGTTGCGCACTGCGCACGATCAAATCCGCTGTCAGCACCAGGTTGCGCAGTTCGATCAGATCGTTGCTGACGCGGAAGTTTTGGTAATATTCGTCGATTTCCTCGGTCAGCAGGCGAATCCGGCGGGCGGCGCGGGCGAGCCGTTTATTGGTGCGCACGATGCCGACGTAATCCCACATGAAGCGGCGCAACTCGTCCCAGTTGTGCGCCAGCACGATCTGTTCATCGGCATCGGTGACGCGGCTGGCGTCCCATTCAGGCACTTCAACCCGGGGCGCGCCTGCGCTGGCGAGGATGTGCGTCGCGGCGGCGCGGCCGAACACCAGGCATTCCAGCAGCGAATTGCTGGCCAGCCGGTTGGCACCGTGCAAGCCGGTGCAGGCGACTTCTCCCACTGCGTAGAGATGCTGTAAATCGGTGCGCGCCGCCAGATCGGTAACCAGCCCGCCGCCGGTGAAGTGCATCGCCGGTACCACCGGGATCGGCTCGCGCGTGATGTCGATGCCGAGTGCGCGACAGCGGTCAAAAATGGTCGGGAAATGCTCGATGATGAAGTCGGCGGGTTTGTGCGAAATGTCCAGATAGACGCAGTCGAGGCCGCGCTTTTTCATCTCGAAATCAATCGCACGCGCGACGATGTCACGCGGTGCCAGCTCGCCACGCGGGTCGTGTGCGGTCATGAAACGGCTGCCGTCGGGCAGCTTGAGCAGACCGCCTTCGCCGCGCACCGCTTCGGTAATCAGGAAAGATTTGGCGTGCGGGTGGTACAGGCAGGTTGGGTGGAATTGCATGAATTCCATGTTGGCGACACGGCAGCCCGCGCGCCAGCCCATGGCGATGCCATCGCCGGTGGCAACGTCGGGGTTGGTGGTGTACAGATACACCTTGCCCGCGCCGCCGGTAGCCAGCACGGTATGGCGCGCAGCAAAGGTCTTGACCGTGCCGGTGACGTTGTCCAGCACGTAGGCGCCATAGCAAATCCGGTCATCCAGTCCGAGTTTGTCGCCGGTGATGAGGTCGATGGCGATATGCTGTTCCAGCAGGGTGATGTTGGTGTGGCTGCGAATCTGCTCGCACAGGGTTTTTTGCACCGCGCGGCCGGTGGCGTCGGTGGCGTGGATAATCCGTCGTGCGCTGTGGCCGCCTTCGCGCGTCAGGTGAAAGCCGCTGGCGCTGCTGGCATCGGCGGTGAACGGCACGCCCATTGCAACCAGCCATTGCACCGCTGCGCGACCGTTTTCCACCACAAACCGCACCGTCGCTTCATTGCACAAACCCGCGCCGGCAGTCAGCGTGTCGCGTATGTGGGCTTCGATTGAGTCGTCATCTGCCAGCACTGCGGCGATACCGCCCTGCGCCCAGGCGCTGGCTGAGTCCTGCAGGGTTTTTTTGGTCAGCAGTGTGACCTGGCAGGTTTGCGCCAGATGCAGTGCCGTGGTGAGTGCCGCCAGACCACTGCCGATAATCAGGACGTCGGTGCGTTGCATGGGGTCAGCCGTATTATTTTGTGTGCGGCAAGAATAGCAGAGCGTCATGCGGCTGGATATATCCCGGCGCGCTGTGGCTTCGCTGGATTTATCCTGGCGCTCAGTGGAACTTCGCTGGATTTATCCTGGCGCTCAGTGGAACTTCGCGCTGGATGGCGCTGTCTTTTGCAGCACACGAGCCGCGCCGGTGCAGCATGGCTCAGGCCGCAGGTATACTACGGCCACCACAACAAGGATCAGGGATGAATGGCGCACCATGAGTGATCGTGAGATCGATCAACTGCTGGTGGAGCGGGTGCAGCGCGGCGACAAGCGCGCATTCGATTTGCTGGTAATCAAGTATGAAAGGCGTCTGGCGCGGCTGTTGTCGCGCTTTGTGCGTGATGCAGCCGAGGTGGAAGACATCTCGCAGGAGGCGTTCATCAAGGCGTATCGTGCCTTGCCGTCGTTCCGTGGCGAGTCGGCTTTTTATACCTGGCTGTACCGCATTGGCATCAATACGGCGAAAAACTACCTGGTTTCGCGTGGGCGGCGCGCGCCTACCAGTACTGAATTTGACGCCGAAGAAGCGGAAGGGTTTGAAGACGCAGACGGCCTGCGTGACCTCAATACACCGGAGAACGAACTTCTCTCCAAGGAGGTTGCCCAAGTGGTGAATGACGCCATGGCTGCGTTGCCGGAAGATTTACGCACCGCGATTTCATTGCGCGAGATGGAAGGGATGAGTTACGAAGAGATCGCCGAGGTCATGGGTTGCCCCATCGGCACGGTGCGATCCCGTATTTTCAGGGCACGTGAGGCGATAGCCGCGCGCTTGCGCCCGTTGTTGGGCACAGACAAAGATACAAGATGGTAAGGAGTCACACCATGCAACACGCAGTCAAGCATCAAACAAATCCTGTACTCGCCAAGGCCGACGCGCTGTCTGCGCTGATGGATGGCGAGTTGTCGGAAACTGAATCTGCACAGATGATCGAACGATTGCAACACGGCGACGAGCGCGCGCTGTGGCAAAGCTGGCACGTCATCGGCGACTGTCTGCGTGGCACCCCGCCGCTTAAATCCGATTTATCCAACCGCATCAGTCTGCTGCTGGCCGACGAACCCACCGTGCTGGCACCGCATCGACGCGCCGGTTTTTTGCGTTTCGGCATGCCGGTGGCGGCGTCCGTGGCGGCGGTGATGCTGGTGGCGTGGGGCGCGTTTAATTTTGCGCCCAGTGCCTCGCTGCCGGGTCTGGCTGGCGGGCAGCAGCTGGCCGATGCCACGCCGGTGCAATCGAGCTTTAAC
>DZDB01000070.1 GCA_022736605.1 Sideroxydans lithotrophicus | reverse complement strand
AATGCGGTGACGGCAAGCTGGTCAAGCGCAAGGGCAAAAGCGAATTTTTGGGGTGCAGTAATTACCGCACTAAACGCTGCAACTTCACCGACTACCGCGAAGCGACATTGCAGGCCTGAACAGGCCTGGCTAATGCCCTTCCACACAAATCTCGCGCCGCACCACGGTCAACGCGGTGCGGATCAGCAACATCACAATCAGCATGCTCAACAGTACCAGCAAGCCGGTGGCCAGACTGCTGTAAAACGCCAACCCGGTTGCACTCGCCATGATGAAGGTGGCGATGGTCATGGCGGCGATGGGAAACGAATACGCCCACCACGAGAGGAAGAACTTGAGGCTGCGAAAATAGGCAAACTGACTCAACAGCAGCAGCGTGAAGAACAGGCCGATAAAGTACAGAATGCGGCCGAATGCGTCGACGCCGCCGGTCAGCGTAAACCAGGAAATGAAGCCAACGGCGGGTGGCGCGATGAAGATGAACAGCGTGGGCATGAAGCGGTCCGGCAGGCTCACGTTGAAAATCAGCCGGTTGAAAATGATCGCAGTGAGGATCGGCCAGAAAAACAGGCCAAGACTGAAAAAGAACCAGGAAATTTCCGGCGATGCGTGCTGCATGCCCGCTATTGGCACCAGGATATTGCCGACCACCGGGATGAACCAGGCTGGGTTGAGGTGGGTGATTTCGTATTTTGTATGATGTATCCACGACGACAGCACATACAGCGTCAGCAGGATGTGCAGCGTGCTGCCCACCACCCACAGCCAGAATGACACGCCCGGCAGGAAGGGCAGATAGGCGATCGAAACCAGCAGCAGGCCGATTGAAAATGTCGGCACGAAGGCCAGCTTGACCGGGTGGCTGATCTCGGCCAGCACTTCGGCGGGATACTTGATGATTTTGGCGGTGTACAGCAGCGTCAAGACCAGAAATGCCAGCGTGGTCAGCCCCAGCAACACCGCGCTGAGGCCGAAATCAAAACCGTAAAAATGCTCGGCGCGACGCCAGGCGATGGTAAAACCGGCCATCCCCATGATGACGGAGAACCATGACACCGGAAAATGCTTCAACCGGGAAGGGGTCGCAATCTGGCTGGCGTGGGTCGTGTCGAGTGTGCTCATTGTTATCTTTCCCGCTTAATGCCCCATGCGAAACAGGGCGATGGTGCCAATTCCCGCCAGCATCAGGATCAGCTGCACCAGCGAGGCCTTGACGCCGGTCTGCCGGTGCAGGCTCGGCACCAGATCGGACACGGCGATATAGATGAAGCTTGCCGCCGACAGCGCCAGCACGAACGGAATCGCCTGGCGCACGTCGTCGAGCCAGAACCAGCCCAGCACTACACCCGGCAGCGTGGCGAGCGAGGACAGCAGGTTGTAGGCAAACGCGCGCGCCTTGCCCATCCCGTTGTGCAGCAGGATGGCAAAGTCGCCCAGCTCCTGCGGAATTTCGTGCGCGATGACCGCCAGCGCGGTGGCGACGCCGAGCGCGGGCGAAATCAGAAACGCCGCCGCAATCACCACGCCGTCGACAAAATTATGGAACGCATCGCCGAACAGGATCAGGCTGCCGCTCTGGCGCCCGTGCGCCTCACATTCGCCGCTGTGGCAATGGCGCCAGATAACGGCTTTTTCGAGCATGAAAAACAGCACCAGCCCGGCCAGCACGGTGCCGCTGACGAGAACGGCGGGCGCTTTCGCCAGGCTCGACGGAATCATGCCGAGGAACGCCGCACCGAGCAGCGTGCCGGTGGCGTAGGACAGCAGATACGGCAGCAGCCGGGTGCGCAGCGCGTTGGGAAACACCAGCAGCAGCGCCGCACCGGCCATCGCGCCGACGCTGCCGAGCAGGCCAAACAGCAGCGCCTGATTGAGTAGCGACATGGTTTACGGCTGCATCAGATAGGCTTTGCTGCGCGCCAGCTTGTAAGTCCACGGCAGCCCGGCATTTTTCCAGCCGTTCACGGTGCGCTGGCCTTTGTGCGCACCGTCCTTGGCGAGGTCGCCTTCGATGCCGTCGACCACGCTCCAGACGTTGTTGTAGCCAAGGGTGCCGAACTTGCCCGCCACCTCGGCACTGCGGTCGCCGGAACGGCAGATCAGCACCACCGCATCAGTTTTGGCCAGCCCCTTGGCGGCGGCCATCTTTTCAAATTCAGCGGTCAGCTTAGGGTTGGGCAGACGCAGGTAACCCGAAGTCTTGTCGTTCCACTGGTCGTAATGCACGAAATGCGACGGCAGGTTGGCGTCGATGGTGGTCGGCGCGCCGACGAAAAACACCTCTTCCGGCGTGCGCAAATCGAGAAACAGCACCTTGCCATTCTGCCTGGCGATGAAGTCCGGCACGTCTTTGGCTTCCAGATACAGTCCCAGTTTAGAGACCTTGATGGCAGGCAGCGTGGCCGGGTCAACCGCTGCGGCAGTCAACGGCAGGCTCAGGCTGGCGAACAGCATCAGGTGCGCAATGATGGGTGAAAAAGTCATGTGGTTTACTCCTGTTTAAGTGCGACGGACGCCACGCTGGCGCCCGCCATTGCGTCAGTCTGATTACAGCGGACGGGTGATGACCACCGCGCCACGCAGGTCGCCAACCTGGTAGCCGGTGGCTTGATCGAGTGGGTACTCGGCTTGCAAACGCGCCTTCACGCCATCCGGAATCGACTCAGCCGAGCCGTGGCAGGTCACGCACATCGGCTGCAATGCAATCGCCTTGGCATAGCGTAGTTCGTGCTTGCCGGACGGTGCGGTCACGACTTCGGCGAATTCCATGGTGTCGGGTTTTTCACCCTGCTTGATGCGCTGGCCGAACTGCGCCAGTGCTTTGGTTTGCCACGCATCCGGCACGCCGGTTTGCGCATTGCGTGCGCGCGTGCCGACGCGGCCCACCTGCCAACCGGTTTGCTTGGACAGGTCGTTGGCGATTTGCGGCGCAATCTGCTTGCACACGCTGACCGCTTCGACCGGACCTTGCGTGCCCATCGCTTCTTTCAGTTTGCCGCCCAATTGGGTCGACAGGACTTTGGCGACATTGCGCATTTCATCGACCTGTTTGGCTTCAGGTTTGGGCGCTTCGACACCGGGTGTGGCACAACCGGCCAGCAACAGGACAAGTAACAGGGATTTTTTCATTTCAGCTTCCTAACGGTGGGTAAATAGGGGGGGGTAAAAAGTAATCAGCCGCGCAGCGTGCGCAACAGCATGCGGTGCGACCACAGACCGGCAAACGGGATCAGCGAGGCGGCAAATACACTGGCACCTTTGAGCGGCGCGAGGTAGCCGCGCGCCAGCACATAGAACAGTGTCGCGGTCGCCCATAAAAACAGCAGCCCGTGCGCCAGTCCGACGATGCGCACTGCTTCAGGTATACCGGCAAAATATTTCAGCGGCATGGCAATGCCAAACAGCGCAATCAGCGACGCGCCTTCGATCAGCGCCATGGTGCTCAGGTGGTGCAATGCAACGGGTGATTTCATCTGGCAGCCCTCAAGGTTTGCCCATACGGGCGTAGTAAATGGCCAGGTCGTTAATCTCTGCCAGCGTCATGCGCTGGGCAAACTGACGCATGCCCTGGTTGGCGTCGGTGATGCGATGGCCGGCGCGATAGTCGTGCATGGTGCGCATGAAGGCCTCGACCGTCTGCCCGGCCAGCGCTGGCGTCAGCTTGTTGCCCTGACCCGCTGCACCGTGACACGACGCGCACGCAGTAATCAGGCGCGCCGGATCGCCATGCCGCGCCAGTTGTTCAGCGCGTGCGTGCGCGGCGCTGGACAGCCTGGGTGCAGACGACGGCGCCGGTTTCAGGCTGGCGTAATACACCGCCACATCGGCCATGTCCTGCTGGCTCATGCCGGTCACCGCCACCTGCATCAGCCTGGCACGCTGGTTTTCAAAGCGACCGCGCTGCTGGTAGTCCTGCAGGCTCTTGTAAGTATACGCAGCGGTTTGCCCGGCGAGGCTGCTCCAGTTGCGGCTAATTGCCACACCTGTTTCACCGTGGCAGGACGCACACATCAGCTGCTGGCCGAGCCGCTTGCCACGCAGCGCGTCACCGTTGGGCATGGCGGCCAGCGCGTTGCGCAGCTCGGCCTGGGTAGGGGTGCGCGCCGCCGGGTGCGCGGCGGGATTGGCCTGCGCCAGACTGACGATGCCCAGGGTCAGGGCACAAACGGATAGCCAGGTTTTCATGCGAAACAGTCCTCCGTAAAGGTTTTCAGCCAGGCCTGCTGGTACGCCGCGCCGAGCCGGATTTGCGTCGGCGTGGCGTCGAGCGACATGTAGCGATGGCCGGAAATCTGCACAATTTTGTTGTCCTTGAGGCGAAACACGTCGGCCACAAACAGCCCGTAATCCGACCCCGCCAGCGCATAACACACGTTTTTCCATTTCGGCTCATCGGGTGCGCGCCCGGCCAGCAGATTGGCCACGGCAAACGCGGTGATCTTGGCCTGGTTATTGGCGGAATAGCCCGACTTGGGCATGACGTCGGCGATGCTCGCGTCGCCAATCACGAACACATCCGGGTGCAGGCTCGAGGCAAAGGTGCGGCGCTCGATCGGGCACCAGCCGCTGGCGTCCACCAGCCCCATGTCAAACGCCAGCTTGCCCGCTTTCATCGGCGGAATGACGTTGAGCACGTCGGCCTTGATGCTGCCACCGGCAAACGTCACGGTCAGGCTTTTCGGGTCGATTTTGCTGACCGTGCCGCCGTCCCTGGCGCGCACCCACTCAATCGGCGCGGGCTTGCCGCTGTTTTTCACGTCGGCCGGCATGCCCTTCATGAAATCCGCCGGGATGTTGTAGCCGTACAGCCGGTGCCAGCCGAGCTGCATGCTGGCGTCGGTGACGAAATCATCCTTCGGGTCGAGAATCACCAGCTTGCCGGTCGGATTGTGTTTGCGCATCCATTCGGTCACCAGCGCGGCGCGCTCGTACGGGCCGGGCGGGCAGCGATACGGCTTGGGCGGCGCAATCAGCACAAACGTGCCGCCCTGCCGCATCGCCTTGAGCTGCTGCGCCAGCAACGCGGTCTGCGTGCCGGGTATCCAGCCCGACGGCGCGCGGGTTTCCGCCAGCGCAGCGCTGTAGCCGGGAATGGCCGAGTATTGCAGGCTGATGCCGGGGCTGACGATGAGCTTGTCGTAGGCGATGGTCTGGCGCCCGGCGGTGCGTACCTGGCGCTTGTCGGGATCGAAACCGACCACGGTATCGAAGATGAAATGGATGCCGTAACGCTGGTGCAGCGCGTCGTACGACACATTCAGGTCAGCCATCGTGGCGTGCCCGGTGACGACCTCGCTGGAGCCGTAGCCACGGACGTAAACACGGTTGGCTTCAATCACTGTGACGCGCAGCTTGGGATTGGCGAGCTTGAGGTATTTGGCCGCAGTGGCACCGCCCACCCCGCCGCCGATGATGACGACATGCGCGGCGGTGTCAGCAGCACGCGCCGGTAGCGCAGCGGCACAGGCGAGCGCAGCGCCCGCTTTGATAAAGTCACGACGATTCAACATGGTGCGCTCCTGATTATTTAACGCGGGCGAAATAGCGCGCCATCGCCTGCACGTCGCGGTCGGAAAAGCCCTGCGCCAGATTGCCCATCAGCGTGGACTGGCGCTTGCCCGATTTGTAGTCGCGCATGGCACGGATGAACTCCGCCTCGGGCATGCCCGCCAACGGCACGAATTCCTGGTTGCGCAGCTTGCCGTGGGTGCCGTGGCAGCCCGCACACGTTGCCGCCATGGCCGCGCCGTTGTGCTCACTGGCGTGTGCCGGGGTGAAAAGGGTCGCCAGCATGGCGAGTGCGGATGAAACCAGCAGTGTTTTCATTAGCGTGCCCAGACGTAAAAACCAACAGCGAAAAACTGCACCACCCACAGCACCAGCAGGCCGATGCTCAGATTGCCCAGCCGGGTGATGGCGCGCGACGGCGTATACACGCCTTCGGTCTGGCCAGCCTTCCACGCCACCGTCAATAAGTAGCCCAGAATCACACCGCCCAGCACCGCAAAGGTGATGAAAAACAGCGAGGTGCTGTACCAGTCCATGTTGACCTTGTAATCCAGCGCGTCGTAACCGTGGCTGCCGAACAGGGTGAAATAGCGCAGGGCCTCGCGCGCCGTGCCCACAACAATCAGCGCCACCGCGCCGAGTGCAAACGGCACATAGCCCCACAGCGACTGGTCGAGTTTATGGCCCAGCAAGCGCGGGAAAAAAGCTGTCGCCAGCAGCGCGGCGGCACTCACCCAGATCCAGGCCGAGGTCGCGAACCAGGCCATTTTTTCCGGCAGTGTCGCCAGCCACAGCGCGCCGCTGGCCACTGCCAGCACCCCACCCACCAGCATCAGTCTGTGCGCCAGCGGCAACAGCCAGGCGATATAGCCTGCGTCTTCCGCGTTGCGCCCCATCAGGTAGCGCCGATAGGCAAACAGCCAGGCCGCCACCACCGCCACCGACAGCAGAATGAAAAAGCTGAAGCGCGTTACGCTGTAACCATGCAGCGACTTGCCGCTGGGGTCGATCTGGCCATTCGGCGCGTACCAGCTCATCCATTGCTCGGGCAGCAGCATCTGGTAGGACAGCACGTGCATGATCCAGCCCACCACCAGCATCAGCAGCAGCGAAATAACCAGGTGCCAGGCGCCGCGCACCGGCTGGGTGGCGAGCCTGGGGTTGCGGTAATAGAACAGGTACATCGCCAGATACGCGACGATCAGAATGACGATGAAGCCGATCACCCAGCGCGCCGACAGCACGTTGGCGGTGTACCAGAACGGGTCGTAAATCACCTGCACGAACAGCAGCGGCGCGACACCGAGCACGATGGCGACCGACACCGCGACCTTGGCGGTCGACAGCATCGCGGCAGCCAGTCGACGCCAGTAAGGATTACGGCTGAACGCGCCGTACAGGGTGAGCGCAGAGGCGCCCAGCATCACCTGCACCGCAGCAATGTGCAGCGCCCAGGTGAGCACGCCCAGCACCAGAAATACCAGCGGGTGGGACGGCACCCCGGCGGGATCGCGCAGGGCATATAACATGGCGGCATCCATGGCTTACTCCTTGATGGTTGGCGCAACGAGCGCGGTTGATTCAGCTGCGGCGGTACGCAGTGGATTGCGCAAAGACTGCGGATTGAGCGACACGATGAAGCGCGCCAGCGCATAGGCTTCGGCGTCGTTCAGCGGAATATGCGGCATGTAGATGGTATTGCCGGTGCCGAGCGTGCCCTGCAAATAGGTTTTCACCTGCGCCACATCGGTGTTGCCGCCAAAGTATTTCGCCAGCGGCCGCATGCCGGTGGACGACAGCGAATGGCAGTTGGAACACGTGGTCAACGCCAGGCTGCGCCCGGCATGCAGCGCATTGGATTCAGTCACGACGCGCAGCTGCGCCGGCACGAACACCTGGGTCGGCAAAAAGCCTTTGCGCTCGATCAGCGGAATCTCCGACTTGATGCCCATGCCCGGCACATCGCGCGCGATGACCTGGTTGGAATATACGTACTGCCCAGCCACATACGGCTTGCGGATCGACTCGCGCGCCACTTCTTCCGGCCACAGCCCGAATACCAGCACCGCCACCGTCATCACCATCGCCAGCGCCGGGCTGAGCAGACGCGGTTGCAGCCAGGTCACGGCAAACCAGGCAAAAATGCCGCCCAGTACACTGACCAGCGACACCGCAAACCAGTCCGGCAGGCGGTTGGCGACCATCACCTGCGCGCTGTCCGGCAGGGTGTTCATGTACCACATGAACAGCAGCCCGCCCGCCAGCGTCGACGCCATACCGAGCAGCGCCAGCTTGCGCGTGATCTCGCGTTTGAACGCGACGTCCTTGATGGCACCGGCGACGATCCCGCCGACCACTGCCGTCATGGTGAACATGAATGCAGTGCGCATCGCCAGCTGGGCGAAGGTGTTGGCACCGTAAAAACCATTCAGATAGCCACCTTCGACGAACCACTCGGGCTTGCCCGGCCACATCATGAACGACAGGATGCCGATGATGATGAGCATGGTGCCGTACGACGCGATGCCGAAAATCAGTGAAATGCGCAGATGGGTGGCGCGATCGACCTTGCCGACCAGATAAATGATCATGTACACGCCGACCACTTCAATGACGAAGAACACCCACTCGGTCGCCCATTTCCACACAAAACTGTGAATCAGCGCCGAAATACCGCGCGGGCTCGCCACCGTGGTCGAATACCAGATGCCCGGCCCGGTAATCGAACCCAGCACGTAGCTGAACACCAGCAGAAACAGCCCGTAACGCTTGATGAATTCCAGCAGCTCGGGCTGATTGCGCTGGTATGACACGGTTGACAGATAGGCGAAGAAAATCGCCGCACCGACTGCGGTATGTGAAAACAGCACGTGGATCGTGGCGATCAAGCCAACTACCCAGCCACTGCCAATGCCGGGTTCGTACCACATGGGGAAAAGGCCGATGTATTCCATCCTGGCTCCGACTGATTGATTGACGCACGCGGCGTACGCCCTAATCGCGGCGCAAACAGCACATGCGAGCCTAAAAGCAAATACAATGCCAGATTATTAACTTACTGATTATAAATATAATTATTATAAAAGTAGTGGATTCCAGGCATGTTAACGGTGTTTTCTGACATTCATGTCAGAAATGCGCAGCGAGTCACGCCAAATATGTCAGCAACGCTGCATGCCTATTCCACGCGGCTCGCGTTTGATGCGGTCAAACTTGTCGAGTATGCTTGCCTGACTAAAAATACCGCCCTGACCGGGTCAAAACCTTTGAGTCTTTTGCATACCCTCGCCGTTGATTTTCGCCTTGCGCTGCGCAACGTATTGCGCCAGCGGCGGCGCAGCGCCATTGCGGTTGCCGCAATTGGGTTCGGCGTAATGGCGATGATGCTGACGGCGGGCTATATCGAGTGGATTTTCTGGGCCAACCGTGAGCTGGCAACCGGCCAGCAGTTCGGCCATATCCAGGTTACCAAGCCCGGCTATCAGCAGAGTGGCCAGGCCGATCCGTTCGCCTATATCCTGCCGGACAACTCGCCCGCGCTGGCGCTGCTGCGTCATACCCAGGGCGTCAAATCAGTCGCGCCACGCCTGATGTTCAATGGCTTGATCAGCCACGGCGACAGCACGCTGTCGTTCCTCGGCATGGGCATAGACACGCGCCAGGATCCGCTGGCGCACAATCTGATTATTCTCAAGGGCACCACGCTGTCTGCGGCCAACCCTAATGGAATTTTGCTCGGTGGCGGGCTGGCCGCCAATCTGGGCGTGACCGTGGGTGACACGGTGGTGCTGCTCACCAATACGCCAGGTGGCGGCATCAATGCGGTCGAGACCCGGGTCGCCGGGCTGGCGTCAACCTCGATCAAGGCGATGGACGATGTAATGGTGCGGGTGCCGATTGCCATGGCGCGCACCCTGTTGCGGGTGCAGGGATCGCAAATATGGGTGGTGACGCTGAACCATACCGACCTGACCGACAGCGTGCTGGCGCAGCTCAAACGACAACCCAGTCTCAAATCACTGGAGCTCACGCCGTGGACGCAACTGGCGGATTTCTATAACAAGACGGTGGCGCTGTTTTCGCGCCAGATGGGCATCGTCAAGCTCATCATCGGCATCATCATCGTGCTCAGCATCAGCAACACCATGACCATGAGCGTGATGGAGCGTACCGTAGAAATCGGCACTGCGATGGCACTGGGCGTGCGGCGCCAACGCATCATGATCCTATTTTTAACCGAAGGCCTGCTGCTCGGCATCATCGGCGGGATGCTCGGCATTGCACTGGGCTATGTCGCGGCCATTGCGATTTCTGCGGTGGGCATTCCGATTCCGGCCGGGCCGGGCTTTTCGCATGATTTTGTCGCGTACATCATCATCACGCCGCAAATCATCGTTGAAGCACTGCTGCTGGCGATCGCCACCACCCTGCTTGCCAGCATTTACCCGGCCTGGCGCGCGTCGCGCCTGGTCATCGTCGACGCCTTGCGTCATAACCGCTGAGCATTAAGGGCTCGTTAATGAATAACCTGGACAAACGTTGCCGTGTATTCGGGATGGCTGCAAGGCGCGAAACGC
>DZDB01000069.1 GCA_022736605.1 Sideroxydans lithotrophicus | reverse complement strand
TTGCCATAGAACGACTATGGCTACGCAACCGCGCCTTGCAGCTGACCCATCAGGGACTCGCTGTAAGCGCCGTTAATTACGAAGCAGTGCACTAGCCGGGCTGTTTGGGTGGAAATAGCGCCTTGTGCGCCAGGTGATACGCGAGCAGGTGCGGTGGCATGCGCAGCCAGTGGGCGCGCGCGTACAGCAACCCCAGCGCGAGCGGGCTGAACGCGCTTTGACAGCTCGGATGATCGGGTGCCAGTGCGCGCTTGAGCAGGCTTTGCATCAGGCCAGCGGGCAGCGCAGAGGGGCGGTAAGCGGCAATCGCTTGTTGCACGGCAGCGGGGATGGGGGTGGCGAACAACTGCATAGCCCAGGTCAATGCGTAGTACAGCGGTCGTGTCAGATCAAGCTGGTGCGCACGCGGTACCAGTTTTGTCCAGAAGTCTGCCCGGGCTGAAAACTCACGTAACAGCAGATCAATGTCGGACAAATCACGCAGGCCGTGATCGAACTCTCCGCAAAACAGATGGCTGGCCGAGTGCAGCACCATGTCGGCGGGTGCGAGGGTGAACAGGCCAGGTGCGCCGGGTATCGGCTGCGCGGCGGCGAGCAACAGCGCCGGGTCGGGCTTGAGGCGCGCGGTTTCCGGCAGAATGGCATGGTGGACATCAATCACCGACTGGCGCCGGATGTGCTGTAACGGCGGAATTTCGTGCATCCAGGTGCGGTAATAGCGCTGGTCGTAGGCGTCGTGCTGGGTGGCGACCCAGCCGTGTTGCATGAGCGCGGCTTCAACGTGATCGATGCGTGGTTTGGGCACCAGGATGTCAATGTCGGAAAACACCCGACCGCGTCCCGCCGTCAGCCCCGCCATGTGATAGGCCGCGCCTTTGAGCAGGATCAAAGGGGCTTCGCAGCGGGCAATTGCGGTCAGGATTTTGCCCACTTCCCAGCGCACCGCGATGGCCTGCTTGTCGGCAATAACGCGTGCCGCTTCGAGGTGGGCGCGTGGTGCGGCAGGCAGGCTCGTCAGGCACGTGCGTGCTTCCAGTGCGTAGTGCAGACGCGCCAACAGGCTGGCGCGTCGGCCTTGACGGATGACGGCGTCCCATTCCAGACCACTGGCATGGATTAGCCATTCCGGTTCACGCAGCGCGTGCAGGATCGCGCAATCAGCTGGCTGCATTGCGGCGTTCGGCAAGCGTATCAAACATGTGGGCGGCTTCGTCCAGCTTGCTGTATTCAAAGCGGAAGGCCATGCTCGCGTCCATCAGTGCACTCAATCGCTGAAATCCGTTCGCCGCGAGCAGGCTGTAATTAAACGCATTTTGCGCCAGCCCCATGAAGGCTTCGCTGCGCTGCATGGGCTGCAGCGTCGCAGGTGAATTGGCCTGATATTTCGGAAAAATGACCCAGCCTGGTCGGGCTTTTTCCAGCACGCGGGCGACGCTGTCTGTCGGCGCGCACAGATGCGCGACGGTGCCTTTGATGGTGTCTTTGACCACGCGCCCGATGGTCGCTTGCGGCGCAAATTCCCGGATCACGTCGATCGACTGGTTTTTTAGGCTGACCGGGCGCGCGATGCCTTGTATCAAGCCATCTGCGCCAATCAGGGTGAGCTCATCCGACAACAGGCGCCAGCCGCGCTGGATCAACCCGGCGGTGAGCGTGCTTTTGCCTGAACCAGGCGGTGCGGGCAGGATCGCGACCCGGCCATTTTTCTCGATGGCGGCAGCATGAATCATCAGGTATTGGTGAGCGTGGCTGGAAATGCACCAGTTCAGCCCCCATTCAAACAGTGCAAATGCCTGATCCACCGGCAGCGGCCGGAACGGTGAAAACCCATCAAAACGGAATTCGACCTGCGGCTTGAACCAGCGCCGTAAATTGGCCGGGCGTAATAGCGTGACGTGAAAATCGGCAAACTGTTCGGCGGGCAACACCGGTGCATTGGCATAGAGTTGATGAATACCCTCAGCCACCAGCGGCAGGTCGCTGCGCACGCAGGCAGAAAATTGGCCGGTTTGTAGGTGCACTCCGTTATACGCCATGGCGCGGCGCAATTCCGGCAGGGTGTAGTCGGCAATATTCAAGCGGTGGTGTCGGTGATCAGGTCAAGGCGACACAGTTCGGCAAGGGTTGTGTCGAATCGTGGCTGAAGTTCTGCGGTATTGGTATTCGGTGTTGCGTCGAGAATGTGCTGCAATAACAAGGCCGACGAGGTGGCGCCGTCCTGTAACCATTGAATGATCTGCGCTGCAAGTGTGGTGACAAGATGCGTATCGCCTGATGCAACCTGATAAACAACAGCCTGATCTTCTGCCGACGGGGCGTATAACAGCAGATCAGCGCTGAGGCGCCACATAGCCGAACCCGGAGTCAGCTGTTGAGGCTCGAAAGATAGTTGGTGACGTCATCCACTGTCCAGGTCACGCTGGCGTTGACCACATATTGACCGGTGTTCACCACTTCATTCCAGATGGCTTTGACTTGTGCCACGCTCAGCGGAAAGTTTGGCGCAAATTGTTGTGCATTCAACAACGCACCGACGACGTGACGCGCCAGGGCAGTCATGTCGCCACCTTGCAGGTTCAATACTTGGAGCATGGTTTCCCCTGTGGTCGCGGAAATGTCCAGCAATCCATTCGAGACACCGCCGGCATCCTTGAATAATTGGTTGGTAGCGAAGGGTGCAGGCCAGGGAGTGTGATTTTTCCAGTAGCCGGGGCTTAATCCGATCTGGCAATTACCGTCTGGCCCGTGTGTCGAGACATTGCCCGAGGCATGGCCGGAAATCGTGCAGTTATACGGTACCGCGCCGAGCACCGGCTGGCTCGCCAGCGTTGCAATGACCGCGCCGGCACCCAGCCCGGTTTTGGTAAAACGCCGACGCGCGTCGTTCACGTTGGCCGAGGGCATTTCGCCTGGTGTCACTGGTGCTTCGTTTGAATTCTGCTTATCCATGATTTCCCCGCTCGGTTTGATGCTGATATGTTTGCTAAATTAAGCAAGAAACATTCCTGAATTACAAAACCTTTGCCTGGCAAGCTGTTTTGGTAGTGTGTGCGGCACTTGTCAGTTAAATGAAGGCGAAATTGTAAAATTATTCGACACTGCCTGCAGTGACGCGATCCATGCCAGCCAAGTCGCCTTGCGTGATGATAGCCTTAAATCCTGCCTGGTTTAAAGCGTCGCGTACATGGGCACCCTGATTATAGCCATGCTCGACTGCCAGCCAGCCTGAAGCCAGTAACCAGTGAGGCGCCTGCTGGATGATCTGTTCGAGAGCGTCGTGGCCCAGCGCGCCGGATGCCAGCGCGCTGGCGGGTTCAAAACGCAAATCACCCTGGCTTAAATGCGCGTCGTGCACGGCAATATACGGCGGATTGCTGACAATGGCGTCAAATTTTCCGACACCGGCGAGCTGGCTGAACCAGTCGCTCTGAATCAAGCGTACGTTGGTCACGCCCAGCTGCGCTGCATTGTCGGCGGCGATCTGTAAGGCTTCGGTGCTGAGATCCACCGCCACCACTTCGGCAAGTGGACGCAGCCTGGCCAGCGTCAATGCAATCGCGCCGCTGCCGGTGCCGAGATCGAGCACCCGGCATGGGCGCTTCAGCGGCAACTGCGCCAGCGCCAGCTCTACCAGCAGTTCGGTTTCCGGGCGCGGAATCAGCACCGCAGGACTGACTTTGAATGGCAGGCCGTAAAACTCTTTTTCGCCAAAAATATAGGCGATGGGTTCGCCTGCCAGGCGGCGACTGAGCAGCGCTTCGAACTGCGTGGTCTGCAGTGCGGTCAGATCGGCGTCGTCGTGCGCCAGCAACCAGGCGCGGTTGACGCCAAGCGCGTGGGCAAGCAGCAGCTGCGCTTCCAGGCGTGCGTCGGCGGCGGACTGGTCGAGCACCTGAATCAGCCGGGTCTGGGCGTTTTTCAGGCGCATGAATACGGTTTCCACCGGCTTATTCACCGAGCGCCGCGAGCAGTTCGGCCTGATGTTCTGACGCCAGCGCGCCGAGCAGTTCGTCGAGGTCGCCGTCCATGATGGCGTCGATTTTGTATAGGGTGAGGTTGATACGGTGGTCGGTGATGCGCCCCTGCGGGAAATTGTAGGTGCGAATGCGCTCGGAGCGGTCGCCGCTGCCGATCAGCGATTTGCGCGTGGCAGCTTCTTTGGCGGCGACTTCGCGCAGCTGTTTGTCCTTGATGCGCGCCGCCAGCACCGACAGCGCCTGCGCCTTGTTCTTGTGCTGCGAGCGGTCGTCCTGGCATTCGACCACGATGCCGGTTGGCAGGTGGGTGATACGCACCGCCGAGTCGGTCTTGTTGATGTGCTGGCCGCCCGCCCCGCTGGCGCGGTAGGTGTCGATGCGCAGGTCAGCCGGGTTGAGGTTGACGTCGGCGATTTCATCGGCCTCCGGCATCACCGCGACAGTGCACGCCGAGGTGTGGATGCGGCCTTGCGTTTCAGTCGCAGGTACACGCTGCACACGGTGGCCACCGGACTCAAACTTGAGCCGCGAATACGCGCCCCGACCGATAATCTTGACGATGATTTCCTTGTAGCCGCCCAGTTCGCTGGCGTTTTCTGAAATCAGCTCGACCCGCCAGCGCTGCCGTTCAGCGTGGCGGCTGTACATGCGGAACAGGTCACCGGCAAACAGCGCAGATTCGTCGCCGCCGGTACCGGCACGGATTTCCAGGAAAATATTGCGCTCGTCGTTCGGGTCTTTTGGCAACAGCTCGGTTTGCAGCTCGATTTCAAGCTGTTGCTGGCGCGCGCGGGCAGCGACAATTTCATCTTCTGCCAGGGCTTTCATTTCCGGGTCGGACAGCATCGCCTGGGCGCTGGCAATGTCGGACTCGGCCTGGTCATAGGCACGGTACAGCGCCACCACCGGGGTGATGTCAGCGTGTTCGCGCGTCAGCTTGCGGTAATTGTCCAAGTCGCTGGTGACGTGTTCCGACGCCAGCAGGCGATTGAGTTCATCGAGCCGCTCAGTGATCTGGGCGAGCTTGTTTAGCAGACTGGGTTTCATTCGTGGTGGAGCGCGTAAAGCCGTGACAGCAGCGTGACCAGTTCATGGCGGTCGTTGTCATGGGCGTGACTGAGGGCGTGGGTGGGCAGGTGCAGAAACTTGTTGGTCAATGCGCGCGACAGAACTTCTATCACTTCGTTCGGATCCTCGCCGCGCGCCAGCATTTTTTGCGCGCGTTCCATTTCGTGGCGGCGATAGCGTTCGGCGTGGTCGCGCAGGCCGCGGATGGTCGGCACCAGTTCGCGGGTTTCCATCCAGTGCACGAAATCATCGACGCGCGATTCGATGATCGCTTCGGCCTGGCTGACGTGCGCCTGACGGCTGTCCATGCCCTGTTTGACGACTTCACCCAGATCATCGACGGTATACAGGAATACGTCATTGAGCTCGGCGACTTCGGTTTCGATATCGCGTGGCACCGCCAGATCGACCATGAACATCGGGCGGTGGCGACGCGCCTTGAGCGCACGCTCGACCATGCCCTTGCCAAGTATCGGCAGCTGGCTGGCGGTACAGGTGACGACGATGTCGTAGCTGGCCAGATGCTTGGGCAGTTCGGCCAGGCCAATGGCGCTGCCGTTGAAGCGGTCGGCCAGCGTCTGGGCGCGCGCGACGGTGCGGTTGGCGACGAGGATGTGTTTCGGATGGCGCGCGGCAAAGTGCGTGGCGCACAGCTCGATCATTTCGCCAGCGCCGATGAACAGGACTTTCTGCTCGGCCACGCTGGGAAAAATACGCTCTGCCAGCCGCACTGCGGCCGCCGCCATCGACACCGAACTGGCGCCGATTTCGGTTGAGGTACGGACTTCCTTGGCGACCGAAAACGTGCGCTGGAACAGCTTGTGCAGCAGCATGCCCATGGTACCGGCGTGTTCGGCGGTTTTTACTGCCTGGCGCATCTGGCCGAGAATCTGCGTTTCGCCCAATACCATCGAATCCAGTCCGGACGCCACGCGAAACGCATGGCGCGCGGCTTCGGCCTGCGGCAAGGCATACAGGTACGGCGCAATGTGGCTGCGTTTGATCTGGTGATAGGACGCCAGCCAGTCCAGTGCGGTCTCGCTGTGTGCGGTGTTGCAATACACTTCGGTGCGGTTGCAGGTGGACAGAATCGCCGCTTCCTTGACCGCCGTGCGCGTGGTCAGGTCGTGCAGCGCGGCCTCCATGCGTTCGGCATGGAACGCCACCTGCTCGCGGATGCTGAGCGGGGCGGTCTGGTGGTTAATGCCGAAAGCGAATAGTTGCATGGTGGTGGAAGCCGCAAGGCGACGTTGATCCTTGTATTTTAAACCAATTCAGGCAAACAGCAGCGGCGCAATGCGGCGCGCATCAGTAGGCTTCCCCGGCTTCGGGCCGCCGTTCCTCGATCGGCGCGGGCGGCTGCGCGTCGGGCAGGCTGGGCAGCGGCGTCGGCGCAGCGGCAGGTACGGCGGGCGCTGGCGTGTCGGGCTTGCTGGCGGGCACGCTCAGCGTGCGCGATGGCTTGAGCGCACGTTCGGGCACCTCAGGTGGCGTCACCAGCGTGTCCTCCGGTACGCCATCCGGTGCCTGACTGGATGCAGGTTCGGCAGGTTCGGCAGGTTTGAGCGGTTCCGCGCTGGGCTCGGCACGCGGCGCCGGGGGGCGTGCGGACGCTTTGACCGGCTGTTCGAGCGGTGCCAGCACGCCGGCCAGCGCCGGGCTCATCGCCTTGATGAGCAGCGACGGCAAGGAACTGGTGAAACGGTACTTCGCCGCTTCTTCGCCCGGCACCAGCGCCGTCATGGTGCCGAAGAAACGGTCGCCGAGGAAAAACACCATGGTCGCGGTGCGGTTGACCACGCGCGAAGTCAGTACGCGGCCGGCCGAATCGAAGGTCTCATAACGGTGATCGCCGGTGCCGGTCTTGCCGCCCATGATGATGGGCTTGCCGTCGGCGTCCTTGAACGCGCCTTTGAGACGCGCTGCCGTGCCTTGTTCGACGACGCCCTGCAAGGCGCGCCGTACGACCACGGTCAGTTCGGCGGGCAACAGGCGCTCGCCCTTGGGCAGACGGCGTGCGAAAGTGGTGTCATACGGCGTACCGGCGGCGAAGTGGAGCTTGTCCAGCGATACGGCGGGCAGGCGTACGCCGTTATTCACCACGATACCCATCAGTTCGGCCAGCGCTGCCGGGCGGTCAGCCGAGCTGCCGATGGCCGTGGCGTAGGACGGCACCAGGCTGTCGAACGGATAGCCCAGACGCTTCCAGTCGAGGTAAATCTGCTGGAACGCCTCGACTTCGAGCAGGCTGTGGATGCGCACGTCCTGCGCGTTCTTGCGGCTGGTCTTGAACAGCCAGTTGTACACCGCGATGCGCTGGTCGTGACTGGCGGCCACGGTGTCGGCAAACGTCGCCGTCGGGTGGCTGCGCAGATAGCGCACCAGCCATAGTTCAAGCGGGTGTATCTGCGCAATGTAGCCACGATCCGCAAGCGAATAGGCATCCGCTGAATGCAGCGAATACAGCGTTTCGATCTCGCGTTCCGACAGTCCCGCGCCATTGGCCGCGCGGCTGCGCAGGAATTTGGCAAACTCGGCGACACTGGCATCCGGCGCCAGATAACGGTACACCGCCGCCAGGCGACGCGGGGTTGGATGCACGGAGGCGAACAGTTTTTCGGTGGCTTGCGCCGGGCTTAGGCCGCGATATTTTTTGTGGAAGCGCAGCAAAAACGCCTGACCTTCCTTGTCGGCAAAGCGCTCCAGATAGGTTTTGCGTGCCGGGTTGCTGGCATCTTCGAGGATGCGCCCGACCGCGCCCGGCGTTTCGGAGATGTAGTGCCGGGTGATGTCGCGCATCAGGCGGATAAACACCAGATTGACCGAGTTGCGCGTGGCTTCCCACAGGTTCATGCGGCGGCTGTTGTCATCCTTGTTGAAGTTGACGAAACGGTGCGCGCCGCCACCGGTGAAGAATAGCGTCGACGGGTCGGCAGAATAGACACGATCCATCGCCGCTTCGAGCATCGCCTGCAACGGCGCGCCCGGGTTATGCAATACGTAATCGGCCGACCACTGCGCAATGGCGTCGGCGGTGTCGGTGGCGGCTATGGCACGCAGCTGTTCGGCCGACAGCGTGGCGTAACGTGCGTGCAGCTTGGTGACGATTTCCAGATAGCTGATCAGCGTGCGCAGCTTGGCGGTCGAGCCGAGGTCGAGTTTGGCGCCGCGATTGAGGTCGAACGGCTGGTTCAGGTTATCCGCCTGGATGCGCAGCAGCGCGCCCTGCGGCGTGTTTTCGTACAGCGTGAAACTGTAGATGATCTTGCTCAGGTCATTGTCAGGGTTGAGCAGGTTTTTGCCGAACATGCCCACCGTTTTTGCCCCTTCGGGCGTATTCAAACTCACCAGAAAGCGGCTTACCGCTGCCTGCGCAGTGCCGTTGAGCGTGCTGTTGGCAGACAAATCCAGACGGTCTACGTCGTATAAGCCGGGCACGCCAAGCAGGTTGGCGAGGCGTGCGCGGATCGCATTGGTGGCTTTTTGCTCGACAAAATCGTGGTTCGGTATCGGCCGCTGGAGATTGAATTTCAGCGGAATTTTCAGCGCTGCATCACGCAGCGCCGGGCTGATCATGCCCTGACTGGCGAGCAGGCGCAGGTAAATATCGGTGTGCTCATCCAGCGCCTTGTGGTTGCCGACCAGATAGAACGACGGCTTGCGCTGCGCGATCAGCAGCGACAACACATGCTTGTAAGCGGCGGCAGTTTCGGCGTTGGGCACATTGGCGTTGAGCAGCCTGGATACCTGCTGGTAGTCCTGCCCGTACCAGGCCCACAGCGCATCGGGCAGGCCGATGACTTCGCCAAAACCGGGCGCGGCAGACAGTGGCACGGTGTTGAGGTAATCCAGCACCAGGCGGCGCCGTGTCGGCATGGTGTTGTTGCCATCAAGGTAGGCGCGCACCGAGCCGGACGCCATCTGCTTGAGCTTGTCGCTGGCGTGCAGCGTCAGGCCATCGGGTGAATGGCGGTATTTCTCGATTTGCGTTGCCAGCGTGCTGCCGCCTGGCACGCTGTGCGATGGATTCACCATCTGGATCAGCTTGTCGAGGATCGCCTGCGCCAGCCGATCCCACTCGACCGCCGGGTTGCGATGCGGGTTGTCGGTGGTCAGCAGCTCGCGGTTTTCGATGAACAGCAGCGTGTCGCGCACCAGCGGCGGCACGGCGGCGAAATCCTTGAACACGCGCTGCGGCGTGCGGCTTTTGAACAGCGTGCTGCCGTTGGCACCGTAGATGGTCAGACCGTCCTGGGTTTTTTCGTGATACGGCAAAAACAGGCCGCTATCGGCCATCTCGGTCATAGCCGGGCTGATGCGCGCCTGGCTGGCGATTTCAAAGCCCTGCTTTTCCAGTCGCTCGGTGAAGGCGGGAATACGGGTGTAGCCAAAGCGGATGTCATACGGGCCGTCTTCGGGAAAACGAATCGACGGACTCGGCCCGGGTTTGACCTCAAACCGCATTTTAGCGGCGTATTCGGTGAGGTATTTCGCTTGCAGCGTAGAAGTGTTGGCTTCCCATACAACGAAACCGGCGAGCGCACCGACGATCAGCAGGCTGGTCCCGGCGAGAATATATTTGGTGCGTTTGGCGGCCATGATTTTTTCGTTGAAATTTATGCGTTAGCCAGCCAGTTTTTGCCGGTCAGAAAATCGCTGTACAGGTGCGCTTCCGGTGTGCCCGGTTCGGGCTGCCAGTTGTAACGCCAGGTCACGTTGGGCGGCATCGACACCAGGATCGATTCGGTACGGCCATTGGATTGCAGGCCGAATAGCGTGCCGCGGTCGTAGACCAGGTTGAATTCGACGTAGCGTCCGCGCCGGTAGGCCTGAAAATCGCGTTCGTGCTCGCCATAAGGCGTGTCCATGCGGCGCTCCAGAATCGGCGCGTAAGCCGACAGAAAATGGTCGCCGACGCTTTGTACCAGATTGAAGCTGTGGTCAAAATCGCGCTCGGCAAAATCGTCGAAGAAAATGCCGCCGATGCCGCGCGGCTCATTGCGATGTTTGAGGAAAAAATAGCGGTCGCACCAGTCCTTGAAACGCGGGTAACAGGTTTCGTCAAACGGGTTGAGCGCGTTGCGGCAGACCTGGTGGAAATGCACGGCGTCCGCTTCGCAGCCATAATACGGCGTCA
>DZDB01000068.1 GCA_022736605.1 Sideroxydans lithotrophicus | reverse complement strand
GAAGCCTTCGCGCAATTTGTCCAGGTTGATGTCGAGCATCATCACCACAAACAGGAACAGCACCATCACCGCGCCAACGTAGACCAGCACCAGCGTAATGGCGAGAAATTCGGCTTCCAGCATCAGCCACAGACCGGCTGCCGTAAAGAAGGCGAGTACCAGGAACAGCGCGGCATGAACCGGGTTACGGGCGGTAATGACGCGCATCCCGGCAAACAGCAGGATCGCTGCAAAAAAGTAGAAAACCACGGTTTCAAAATTCATCGTAAGTCCTGCCGATCAACGGTATTGGGCATCGGCAGCACGTGCCGCCGCAATCTGCGCTTCATGTTTGTCACCGATCGCCAGCAGCATGTCCTTGGTGTAATAGAGATCGCCGCGTTTCTCGCCGTGGTATTCGAGGATATGCGTTTCAACGATCGAATCAACCGGGCAGGATTCTTCACAGAAGCCACAAAAAATGCACTTGGTCAGGTCAATGTCGTATTGCGTCGTGCGTCGGGTACCGTCTTCACGCTTCTCCGACTGAATGGTAATCGCAAGTGCGGGACACACCGCCTCACAGAGTTTGCAGGCAATACAGCGTTCTTCGCCATTGGGATAACGGCGCAAGGCATGCAGGCCACGGAAACGTACCGACTGCGGGGTTTTTTCCTCCGGGAACTGCACCGTAATCTTGCGCGCGAAAAAATGCCGTCCGGTCAACGCCATACCGCGCAGCAGCTCGGTGAGCAGCATGCTGGAAAAGAAATGTTTAATCGCTCTCATCAAATGACTCCATCATTCCACATCAGTGGAACAGATACGCGTAGCGGGTTTGCATCATGCCGCCAATAAACACCAGCCAGACCAGCGTGACCGGAATAAAAACCTTCCAGCCCAGCCGCATGATCTGGTCGTAGCGATAGCGCGGGAATGTGGCACGAAACCAGAGAAACAGGAACAGTACGAAACCGACTTTCAGCATCAGCCAGACAAAACCCGGCACCCAGGTAAACGGCGCGAAATCGAACAGCGGATTCCAGCCGCCCAGGAACATCAGCGAAGTCAGCATGGCAATCAGTATCATGTTGGCGTATTCGGCCAGAAAAAATACTGCGAATGCCATGCCGGAATATTCGACGTGGAAGCCCGCCACGATTTCTGATTCGCCCTCAGCCACGTCAAACGGCGCACGGTTGGTTTCCGCCAGGCCAGCAATCAGATAGACGATAAACATCGGCAGCAGCGGCAGCCAGTACCAGCTGAATACGCCGCCTTTCTGACCATTCACAATCTCGATCAGATTCAGGCTTTGCGATGCCATCAACACGCCGACCAGTGCAAATCCCATGGCGATTTCGTACGATACGATTTGCGCTGCCGAGCGTAGCGAACCCAGGAACGCGTATTTCGAGTTGGATGCCCAGCCGGCGATGATGACGCCATAAACACCCATCGACGTGATCGCCAGAATATACAGCAGGCCGGCGTTGACGTTGGCCAGCACCAATTCCGGACTGAACGGCACAACCGCCCACGCAGCCAGCGCTGGCGCGATGGTGAGTACCGGCGCCAGCACAAACAGAAACTTGTTGGAGCCACTGGGGATGATGATTTCCTTCATCATCAGTTTGAGACCGTCGGCAATCGGCTGGAGCAGGCCTTTAAAGCCAACCCGGTTTGGGCCAAGACGAATCTGCATGTAGCCGATCACCTTGCGCTCGGCATAGGTGAGGTAGGCCACGGCAATCATCAGTGGACCGACAATGGCGATAATCTTGGCCAGCGACCACACCGCTGGCCAGGTGAAACCAAACAGATTTTGCAAAAATTCCATGTTATGCGCGCTCCACGGTAATTTCACCCAGCATGGCACCCAGGCTAGCCGTGAGCGCATGCGCGACAGGCAGGCGCACGCAGTGATCCGGCAGGCGGTCGTCGGCCTGCGCCCGCACGATGACACGCGCCTCGCCCTGACGCACGGTGACCATACTGCCGTCGGTCAACGACAAACGTGCAAGCAATGCGGAATGCATGGTCGCCACCGGCAACGCCGCATCACGGGTCGCTTGCAGCGATGCAGCACGGCGCACAATGGCATCAGCCTGATACATCGGTACTTCGCCCACCCGCACCAGCCCGTCAGCCACTGCGATCGACTGAACTGTCAGTTTGGCGGGCCGATTATTCAGGCTGTCTGCCGCCAGTTGATTTGCCGGTATCACTTCATTTCGCACCGCTTCGGAGGTATCGAAATCAAATCCAGGCAAGCCCAGCATGGTGCCGAGCACACGCAAGACCTTCCAGGCAGGACGTGTTTCACCCAGCGGTTTAACCGCGCCGTTGAAACTTTGCACACGGCCTTCAGTGCTGATGTAGGTGCCCGAGGTTTCGCTGAACGGCGCAATCGGCAGCAGCACGTCAGCATAGTCCAGTGCTGCGTGCTTGTAGGCGCTCATGGCAACCACCATGTCGGCGTTGCGCATCGCCGCGAGTGCCGTGTTTGCATCCTGACAATCCAGTTCAGGCTCGGCGCCGAGCAGCAAGTAAGCCTTGCGTGGCGCGGCTAACATGGCCGCAGCATTCAATCCAGCCTTCAACCCTGTTTTATTGGCAACCGCACCGGCGACATAGGCGCCCACACTGTTGGCGGCTTCACCAAGAAAACCGAAATGCGCATCCGCAAGGTCAGCGATAGCCTGCGCCAGCACGTGCAAATCGGCATAATTCGCGTGGTGCTGCGCCAAATTGCCGAGCAACACGGCACGGCGTTCACCCCCGGCCAGGCTGGTCGCAATCGCCCGCGCAGCCGGACTGATTTCCACGCCAACAAGCACGGTTTGCAAGCTGGCCGGTACCGTGGTTTGCTTGAGTTCAGCCAGTGCCACGACAATTTGCGCCAGCACATTCACCATCGCCTGCGGCGCGACAATCGCCTTGTTGGCTACTTTGGTGAGCAGGTCATCATCAGTCGGATTGACCAGATTCAGCTGCGCACCATGCTTGACCGCCTGACGCAGGCGCAATGCCAGCAATGGCTGATCGTGGCGCAGATTGCTGCCAACCACCAGAATGCGCTGCAATTTATCCAGCGCACTCACTGGCATCCCCAGCCAGGGCGCACCAGACAGGTTGCCATCCAGCGTAAAGTCGGATTGACGCAAACGCGCATCTACGTTGCCTGTACCCAGCGCACGCATGAATTTCTGTAACAGATACAGCTCTTCTACGGTCTGGTGCGGTGTTGCCAGTGCACCGATGCTGTCTGCGCCATGCGCCTGGCGAATTTGCTTGAGGCCATTGACCACATATTCGAGTGCGGTCTGCCAATCGACTTCCAGCCATTTGCCATCCTGCTTGAGCATCGGGCGCGTCAGGCGCTGATCCGAATTCAGGCCTTCATAGGCAAAGCGGTCTTTGTCTGACAGCCAGCACTGGTTGATGTCTTCCACATCCAGCGGCAACACGCGCATCACGCGGCTGTCTTTGACCTGCACCGCGATGTTGCTGCCCAGACCGTCGTGCGGGCTGACCGATTTGCGTCGCGACAACTCCCAGCTACGGGCGGTGTAACGGAATGGTTTGCTGGTCAAGGCACCGACTGGACACAGGTCGATAATATTGCCGGACAATTCCGAATCTATGGTTTTATTGATGAACGGCATGATCTCGGAATGCTCGCCCCGACCGATCTGCCCCATTTCCATGATGCCGGCAATTTCCTGTCCAAAACGCACACAACGCGTGCAGTGAATACACCGCGTCATATCCGTCGATACCAGTGGCCCCAGGTCTTTTTCTTTCACCACGCGCTTCATTTCCTGATAGCGCGAACTGCTGCCGCCGTAACCGACGGCCAGATCCTGCAAACTACACTCCCCGCCCTGATCACAGATCGGGCAATCAAGCGGATGGTTAATCAGCAAAAATTCCATCACGCCTTTTTGCGCTTTGATGGCGTAGTCGGATTTGGTGAATACCTTCATCCCGTCCGTAATCGGCGTGGCGCAGGCAGGCATGGGCTTGGCGGCTTTTTCCACCTGCACCAGACACATGCGGCAGTTGGCCGCAATGGAGAGTTTCTTGTGGTAACAGAAGTGCGGGATATAAATGCCAATCTGTGCAGCAGCATCCATGATGGTGCCGCCCGCAGCCACTGCCACTTTGTTACCGTCGATTTCGATTTCTAGCATCTATGCCACCTAAACCATGCACTTGCCATGTTCGATGTGATACTCGAACTCATGGCGATAATGTTTGAGCATTGCCTGAACCGGCATCGCTGCTGCGTCACCCAGGGCACAGATGGTGCGCCCGCCAATATTGAACGCGACGTCATTGAGCAGATCCAGGTCTTCCGGCCTGCCCTGCCCATGCTCGATGCGGTGCACCACGCGGTAGAGCCAGCCGGTGCCCTCACGACACGGCGTACACTGACCGCAGGATTCCTCGAAGTAGAAATAGGACAAGCGCTCCAGCGCCTTCACCATGCACACCGTGTCGTCCATGATGATGACCGAACCCGCGCCCAGCGCTGATCCCGCCTTGGCAATTGAATCGTAATCCATGGTGCACTGCATCATCAGCTCGGCAGGTACCACCGGCGTTGACGAGCCGCCGGGTATGCATGCCTTGAAGGTCGCGCCGTTGCGCATGCCGCCAGCCAGTTCAAGCAACTCCGCAAACGGCATACCCATTGGCACTTCGTAATTGCCCGGCTTGTTAACGTGACCCGAGACGGAAAAAATCTTGGTGCCACCGTTGTTGGGCTTGCCCAGTTCAAGAAACTTTTGTCCGCCTTCCCGGATGATGTAGGGAATGCTGGCAAAAGTTTCGGTGTTATTGATAGTGGTCGGCTTGCCATACAAACCGAAACTCGCCGGGAACGGCGGCTTGAAACGTGGCTGGCCTTTTTTGCCTTCCAGCGATTCAAGCAGCGCCGTTTCTTCACCACAGATATAGGCGCCGTAACCGTGGTGGTTGAACAGGTGAAAACTGAAATCGGTGCCAAGGATATTGTCGCCGAGGAAACCTGCTGCCTTGGCTTCTTCGATTGCCAACTCCATGCGCTCGTAACATTCCCAGATTTCGCCGTGGATATAGTTGTAACCACGCTGCGTGCCCATCGTATAGGCGGCAATCGCCATGCCTTCAATCAGCGCATGCGGATTGAGCAGCATGATGTCACGGTCTTTAAAGGTGCCCGGCTCGCCTTCATCCGAGTTGCACACCAGGTATTTATCGCCCTGGAAATGACGCGGCATGAAACTCCACTTCAATCCGGTCGGGAAACCTGCACCGCCGCGCCCACGCAAAGCCGATTTTTTAACTTCGGCAATAATGGTCTCGGCGGAAACTTTATCCGCGAGAATCTTGCGTAACGCAGAATAACCACCGTTGGCTACATAGGTGGACAGCTTCCACGACTCCGGAAGATGCACCGTATTGAATATGACTTCGCCGCCTTTGATAACCATCTTATTTCAGCTCTTCGATGATACGGTCGACTTTCTCTGGAGTGAGAAAACCTTCCATGCGGTGATTGTTGATCATGCAAACCGGCGAATCGCCACAGGCACCCATGCACTCGCCTTCTTTCAGCGTGAAGCGGCCATCTTCTGACGTTTCGCCAAAGTCGCAACCCAGCTTGTGTTTCAGGTAGTCTGCCATTTCTGGTGCGCCCATCAGCATGCAGGAAATATTGGTACACAACGTCACCTTGTATTTGCCCAGTGGCGCCGTGTCATACATGTTGTAGAACGTTGCAACTTCATAAACCGCAATGGTCGGCATACCGAGATAGTCGGCAACAAAGTCCATCGTTTCAGTAGCCAGCCAGCCTTTTTCCACCTGCGCAATGCGCAATGCCGACATCACCGCCGACTGGCGCTGATCGGCGGGATATTTGGCTATTTCGTAATCAATCTGGGCGAGAGAATCAGGGCTCAGCATTATCGGTCAATCTCCCCAAATACGATATCTTGCGTGCCAATAATTGCGACCACGTCGGCAATCATGTGACCGCGCGTCATTTCATCCAGCGCAGCCAGATGCGGATAGCCCGGCGCACGAATTTTCAGGCGATACGGCTTATTGGCGCCATCCGACACCATATAAATGCCGAACTCGCCCTTGGGATGCTCGACCGCCGCATAGGCCTCGCCCGCCGGTACGTGCATCCCTTCAGTAAACAGCTTGAAATGGTGGATCAACTCTTCCATATTCTGCTTCATGTTGACGCGCGAAGGCGGCGCAACCTTGTGATTGTCGGTAATCACCGGCCCCGGATTTTTACGCAGCCAGGCGATGCACTGCTTAATGATGCTGTTGGACTGGCGCAACTCTTCGATACGCACCAGATAACGGTCGTAGCAGTCGCCATTCACGCCCACCGGAATGTCGAAATCCATGCGCTCATACACTTCATAGGGCTGCTTCTTGCGCAAGTCCCACTCGATTCCGGAACCACGCAGCATCGGACCAGTAAAGCCCAACGCCAGCGCGCGTTCCGGGGTAACCACACCGATGCCGACGGTACGCTGTTTCCAGATACGGTTGTCGGTCAGCAGGGTCTCGTACTCATCCACATACGCTGGAAAGCGACTGGCAAAATCATCAATAAAATCCAGTACCGAACCCTGGCGATTTTCATTCATGCCACGAATCGCAGCCGCGTTATGAATTTTTGACGCCTGATACTGTGGCATGGTGTCCGGCAGATCACGGTACACACCACCCGGACGATAATAGGCCGCGTGCATGCGTGCGCCAGATACGGCCTCATACACGTCCATCAAATCTTCGCGTTCGCGGAATGCATACAGAAACACCGTCATGGCACCGATATCAATCGCATGCGCGCCGAGCCATAACAAGTGGTTGAGAATGCGGGTGATTTCATCAAACATCACACGGATATATTGGGCGCGCTCGGGTACCGCTATCCCCATGAGCTTTTCAATTGCCATCACATAGGCATGTTCATTGCACATCATCGACACGTAGTCGAGCCGATCCATGTACGGCAGGGACTGCATGAAGGTCTTGTGTTCGGCAAGCTTCTCTGTGGCGCGGTGCAGCAGGCCAATATGCGGATCAGCACGCTCAATCACTTCGCCATCCAGCTCCAGCACCAATCGCAGCACACCGTGCGCCGCCGGGTGCTGAGGACCGAAGTTCATCGTGTAGTTTCTGATATCCGCCATCAGGCACGCTCTCCGTAATTCTCTTCACGAACGATGCGCGGCGTTATTTCACGCGCATCAATGCTGACTGGTTGATAAATCACCCGCTGCTGTTCCGGGTCATAACGCATTTCAACGTTACCGGAGAGCGGAAAATCCTTGCGGAATGGATGACCAACAAAACCATAATCAGTCAGGATACGGCGCAAATCCGGATGCCCCTCAAATACGATGCCGTACAAATCAAATGCTTCGCGCTCGAACCAGTTGGCAGCCGGCCATACGCTGATCATGCTGGTCAGCATGGGGAAATCGTCCTGATCCGCAAACACGCGCACCCGCAAACGCCGATTTTTGTTAAGCGAAAGCAAGTGATAAACCGCCGCATAGCGCTTGCCGGTCCAGGCACCATCTCCGTACGTCGAATAATCCATCCCGCACAAATCAATCAGTTGCTCAAACCGCAGGCCATTATGATCACGCAATGTACGCATGGTCTCCTTGAGATCGCTGGCGCGCACCTCTATCGTCAGTTCGGACAACGCCTCGACCTGACGTACGATTTTTGTGCCCAGCGCGGCGATCAGGGAAACAGACAGGCTTTCGAGTGAAGTATTCATGAATGCTCGTTTTCAGGCTTAGCGCGCGATGGTATTGGTGCGTTTGATTTTAGTCTGCAGCTGGATGATGCCGTAGAGCAACGCTTCTGCAGTAGGGGGACACCCCGGCACATAAATATCCACCGGTACAATGCGGTCACATCCACGCACAACCGAATAGGAATAATGGTAATAACCGCCACCATTGGCGCACGACCCCATCGAGATAACCCAGCGTGGCTCCGCCATCTGGTCATACACCTTGCGCAAAGCAGGTGCCATTTTGTTGCACAGCGTGCCTGCAACGATCATCACGTCGGATTGACGCGGACTCGGACGGAATACGATGCCGAAACGGTCCAGATCATAACGTGACGCACCCGCCTGCATCATCTCTACCGCGCAGCACGCCAGGCCAAAAGTCATCGGCCAGAGCGAACCGGTACGCGTCCAGTTAATCAGCTTGTCAGCCGTGGTGGTCACGAAGCCTTGTTCTAAAACGCCTTCTATTCCCATTCCAGCGCTCCTTTTTTCCACTCATAGACAAAGCCAACAACCAGGATACCCAGAAACAGCATCATCGCCAGATAACCGAACATTCCTATCTCCTGCAGCACGATAGCCCAAGGGAACAGGAAGGCAATTTCCAGATCGAACAGGATGAACAGAATGGCGACCAGGTAATAGCGCACGTCAAACTTCATGCGCGCATCTTCAAACGCCTCAAATCCGCATTCATAGGGAGAAAGCTTTTCACTGTCAGGGTGATTGGGCGCCAATAGCCAGCCCAACACCATCGGCCCCACGCCAACCGCGAGACCGACGATGACAAACAGCAAAACAGGAAAATAATTTTCAAGCATGCATCCGCTCCATAGCCGTACACCACGCCATCCAAGGCGTGCACAGCGTTCCAGTTTAGTTGCGCGAAAAGCGTCGTGTCAAGCTGAAAAAAAGATTGTTTTCACAAAACAATCAATTGGTTATGCAATCATCGTCGTTGATTGACGCATAACAAGAATCTATGGTGCCGACGGCGAGACTCGAACTCGCACAGCTTTACGCCACTACCCCCTCAAGATAGCGTGTCTACCAATTTCACCACGTCGGCATATTGACAGGAAGGATTGATAATCCGTCCCTTGGCAAAACCCAATTACTTGGGAATTTCCCCGGCTTTTGACCCGGCATTGCCTGGAACTGCTGCACCCGTAGACGACGCGGGCGTGGGTACACTCACTGGCGTCACGGGCTTGATTTGCGCTTTCTGTTGCAACGTCTGCATCACGCCGACCGCTTGAGGGCGATGGCCGGAAAGATATGTCAGACCGAGACTGGTAATAAAAAATGTTGTTGCAAGTACAGCTGTGGCACGACTCAGGAAATTTGCTGAACCAGTAGAGCCAAAAAGGCTACCAGACGAGCCGCTCCCAAACGCGGCACCCATGTCAGCACCCTTGCCCTGCTGCAACAATACCAGCACGATAACGCTCGTCGCTGCCAGTACATGGAATATCCAGATTGCCGTTTCCAATTTAATCCCTTTAACCTTGTGCTGCGTGGCAAATAGCCATAAATTCATCCACATCCAGCGAAGCGCCACCGATCAACCCACCATCAATGTCAGGCTGGGCGAACAATTCTGCCGCATTGGCGGCTTTGACGCTACCACCATATTGAATCACCAGCGCTGCTGCGACATCCGGATCAAGTGCTGCCAGCTTGCTCCGAATAAAAGCATGCACAGCCTGTGCCTGCGCCGGACTCGCCGTTTTACCGGTACCGATTGCCCAGACCGGCTCATAGGCAATCACCGATTTGGCCAGCCCGGCCATACCGGATTCCGCAACCACGGCATCAAGCTGTTGCGCAATCACGGATTCTGCGCGCCCTGCGTCACGCTCTTCAAGGGTTTCGCCCACACACAGGATGGGCGTCAATCCAGCGACCAGGGCAGCTGCAAATTTAGCCGCAACCACTGCATCAGTTTCTCCAAACAACGCACGCCGCTCGGAATGACCAACGATGACATAGCGACAACCGAACTCCAGCAGCATGGAGGCTGACACCTCGCCAGTGTATGCACCTTTTTCATATTGGCTCACATCCTGCGCGCCCCAAGCCAAACAGGAACCAGTCAGAACTGTCTGCGCTTGGGCCAGATAGGGAAATGGAACGCATACTGCGCTGCGCATGCCATTCAGCCGTTCCAGTTGCGACGCCAAAGCGGTCAGCAAAATCTGGTTAGCGGCCAAGCTACCATGCATCTTCCAGTTCCCGGCGACCAGTTTTTGGCGCATCGTCTAATCCACCCGATAGAAAGGCCGTGATGGTACACAAAACATCACACTCAGGTCAATGCCAAGCCAGTAACAGAACGCTGGATTTAACCATCCTGTCATATTTATGTAATATTGCCCGCTTACCATGAAGCTGAGCAGACAACATTGTTTACTCGAC
>DZDB01000067.1:2325-10227 GCA_022736605.1 Sideroxydans lithotrophicus | reverse complement strand
TGCTGCCATCAACATAGGCGCACAGGCGTTTTTTCCACATGACGTGGGCATTGACAATTTTCATCCAGTCCATATCTGGCACGAGTGGTTCCTTTCAGGCGTTGCAGTGCAGAATTGAAATGGTATGGTATTGGAGTCGGGTTATGATAGGAAAACGGCTTGAATTGTAAAAACTTGAGACAACTTGTTATGTGCAGTTAAAACAAAAACAGGCTTTCCACTTTGTAGGCACAGATGAAATCATTCAGCGTCAGCCCATTGACTGCATGGGTCGTGTAGGTGACTACACACTGGTTATAGCCAACATTCAGGTCTGGATGGTGGTCTTGGCGATGCGAAATCCAGGCGCTGGCGTTGACGAAAGCCAGGGTTTGATAATAGTTTTTGAACGGATAGGTCTTGGTAAGGGTGTTGCCGATCTGAAGCCAGCCGGGTAGCTGCTTGAGCAGGCTATCAATTTCGGACTGCGCAAGCAGCGATGCGCCCGCCTTGCAGGATTGGCAGTCTGGTTGGGTCAGATCAAGGCAATCTGACATGCTGGTTTACTTGAATTTGTAATACTGCTGGTTCAGGTAGGCGTCGACGTGTATTTCGTCTTCAGGAAACCAGTTGGCACCCGTGTTTGCATTGCATGCGGCGACACGCGCGGCGAGTTGCTGCGGTGTTTTCACTTTGCGATCCGCGCGCGTGTAGATCTTCGAGCCATCCCCCCCAAACATCTGTGCATGACAGCTGATGCAGGATTTATCCACCAGGGTTTTGCCGATTTTCGGGTCGCCTTTTTCAAATGGATTGGCGTGTGCTGAGCCCATGACGGTCAATAAGGCGATAGCGGTCAGTGCGGTTTTCATGGGGTCATCCTCAAATAAGCAGTGGCTAATTATGCGCCGCTGTCTGTAAACGCGCTATACGCTGCTGCGCGCCAGGGTGCGAATCATAAAACAGCGCGTAGAGTGGGTCGGGCGTGAGCGTGGCTGCGTTGTCGCGATACAGCTTGGTGAGTGCGCTGACCAGACTGTGCGCCTCGGACTGGGTAGCGGCGTACTGGTCGGCCTCGAATTCGTGTTTGCGCGAATACAGGCTGGCGAGCGGTTGAAACAGGAAGGTAAATGCAGGCAACACCAGAAAAAACAGCACCAGTGCCATCGCAGTGCCCTGCGTCTGCACATTGAGGTCGCTGAAAAACCAGGCTTGCTGCATCAGCCAGCTCAACAGCCACAAAAACCCCAGACTCGCAGCAAACACCCATACCATGCGCTTGATGACGTGGTGGCGCTTGAAATGGCCCAGTTCATGTGCCAGCACGGCTTCGACTTCGTCTGCCTGCAGATGCTTGAGCAGGGTATCGAACAGCACGATGCGCTTGGTTTTGCCAAAGCCGGTGAAGTAGGCATTGCCGTGGCTGCTGCGTTTCGAGCCATCCATCACGAACAGGCCTTGCGCGGTAAAGCCGCATTTATTCAATAACTGTTCGATGCGCGATTTCAGTGCGCCCGATTCAAGCGGTTCAAAGCGGTTGAACAGCGGCGCGATGAAGGTCGGATATACCGCCAGCAGGGTCAGGTTAAAGCCCACCCATACCAGCCACGCATACAGCCACCACAGTGGCCCGGCGGCCTGCATCAGCCACAGCACGGCAAACAGCAATGGCAGGCCAAGCACCAGTCCCAGCGCAGTTTGCAACAGCAAATCGCGCACCAGACCGAGCGGCGTCAGGGTGTTAAAACCGAAGTGTTTTTCAATGCCGAATTTGCGATACAGGTCCAGCGGCAATTCCAGCATGGCGCTAATCAGCATGACCGCGCCGATGAGCACGACATTGCGCGTCATGTCTGAACTCAATAAACCCCGCAGACTGTCATCCAGCCACTGCAAGCCGCCGCCCAGCGTGAACGCCAGCAGGATGGCGGTTTCCACCAGGATATGCAGATATGACAAGCGGGTTTTGGCCAGCGTATAGTCGGCCGCCTTGCGGTGCTGGTCGATGGAAATGGCATCAGCAAACGCGGTGGGTACCTGATCGCGGCAAGCGTGCACATGGCGCGCTTGCCGCCAGGCCAGCCACAGCCGAACGCAGGTACTGAGGGCAAGGGCGATGAGGAAAACGGCGGTAAAAGTATTCATGGTGATCTGCAATGGCTGGCTGGATTCGAGTATGCCACAATCGCGCTTTTAATCACGTACCCACGATCATGGCTCAGGACAACAACAATCTTATCTGGATAGACATGGAAATGTCGGGTTTGCTCCCGGACACCGACCGCATTATTGAAGTGGCGCTGGTGGTGACCGATTCCCAGCTCAACACCATTGCCGAAGCACCGGTACTGGTGGTGCATCAATCCGATGCGGTGCTTGACGGTATGGACAGCTGGAACAAGGCCACCCATGGGCGTTCCGGGCTGATTGACAAGGTACGCGCATCAACCCTGGACGAAGCGGCGGTTGAAGCGCAAATGCTGGCGTTTCTGGCCGAGTATGTGCCCACGGGGATCTCGCCGATGTGTGGCAATTCAATCTGCCAGGATCGGCGTTTTCTGGCGCGCGGCATGCCCAGGCTGGAAGCCTATTTTCACTATCGCAATCTTGACGTCAGCACGCTCAAGGAGCTGGTGAAGCGCTGGAAACCGTCTGTTGCCAAAGGTTTCGAGAAAAACAGCAAGCACGAGGCTTTGTCGGATATCTACGATTCCATCGTCGAGCTCAAGTTTTATCGGGATAATTTCATCAACCTGGCCTGATCGATGAGTGAAAATCCGCACCGACGCAGCGGGTTGATCATGCTGACGCTGGCGTGGGCAACGCTGTTTGCGCTGGCGTACTGGTATTTTTCCGGACGCATCGAGCAGGCGGAAAACCCCAATGATGCCGCAAAGCTGGCGCGCCAGCACGGCGAAGTACGCCTGCAACGTAATGCCGACGGCCATTATGTAGCGGATGGTGAGATTAACGGGCAGGCCGTGGTGTTTTTGCTCGATACCGGTGCCAGCCGGGTTGCGCTGTCAGCCGGTCTGGCTGAGCAACTCGGACTGGTTCACGGCGCGGCAGTTTCGGTACAGACGGCGAACGGCACGGCCAAGGCCTACCAGACCCGACTGGACAGCGTACGCCTGGGTGCGATCGAGGTGCGTGACGTACCCGCCCTGATTACCGATGGGCTGGATCAGCGTACGGTTTTACTCGGCATGAGTTTCCTCAAACAGCTTGAATTTACCCAGCGCGGCAACCAGTTGACGCTCAAGCCACTGGTGCATCCGTAGCCAGTATGCTCTGATATAGCGCCTGATACTGGCGTGCGCTGGATTCCCAGCTGAAATCGCGCTGCATGCCATTTTTGCGTAGTTTTTTCCATTGCACCGGGTTGACATACAACGCCAGTGCGCGTTGTGTGGCGGTGAGAAATGCGCCCGGCGTGGCACTGTCAAAAGCAAATCCGCTCGCGCTGCCGTCAGCCAGTGTCGTGTCAGTTGCATCCACTACGGTATCGGCCAGCCCGCCGGTGCGATGCACCACGGGCAGGGTGCCATAACGCTGGCTGTACATCTGGTTCAGTCCGCACGGCTCAAAGCGCGACGGCATCAGAAAAATATCGGCACCGGCTTCAATCCGGTGTGCCAGGCCTTCGTCATAGCCGATGACCACGCTCACCTTGCCAGGGTAGGTGCTGGCCAGACGGCGCAAGGCCAGCTCCAGCACGCTGTCTCCGCTGCCCAGGATGGCGAGCTGTGCACCGCTCTGGATCAATTGCGGCGCAATGGCCAGTACCAGGTCCTGGCCTTTCTGCGGCGTGATGCGGCTGATCACACCGAACAGCGGCGCATCCGCTAGCGGGTTGAGCCCCAGTTCCTGCTGCAATAGCTGTTTGATGACCGCCTTGCCGGTCATGCGAGCGGCGCTGTAATGTCTGGGCAGATGCGGGTCGCTGGCCGGATTCCAGGCGTCGGTGTCGATGCCGTTGACGATGCCGGTAAGCGCGTCGTGGCGGCTTTGCAACAAGCCATGCATGCCAAATCCCAGCGTCTCGTGCTGGATTTCTTCGGCGTAAGTCGGGCTGACGGTGGTGAGCTGATCGGCATAAAACAGCCCGGCTTTGAGAAATGACAGATTGCCGTAGTACTCGACCCCCTGCATGCTGAAACTCTCGGGTGGCAGACCCAGTAGTGCGCAGGTGTCGGCGGCAAAAATTCCCTGATACGCCAGATTGTGCACGGTCATCAGCGTGGGCGCAGCAGCGGTACCGGAAAAATGCAGATAGGCCGGTGCCAGGCCGGTTTGCCAGTCGTTGCAATGCAGAATATCGACGTGCCAGGCGAGCGGGCTGGTCGCGCTTGCCAGTAGCGCAGCCAATTGCGACAGCAGGCCAAAACGCAGGTAATTATCCGGCCAGTCTTGTCCCGAGCCATCCTGATACGGGCTGCCGGAACGCTCAAAATACCCGGCATGCTCAATGATGATCAGCGGTACACCACTATCCGGCATGGTGGCGCTTAGCAGCCGTACCGCGCCGTGTGTCGGCAGGGTCAGACTGACCAGGGGTCTGGCCTCCGGCAAAGCGGCCAGCACTTGTGTATAGCCGGGCAGTAACACGCGTGCGTCCAGCCCCAGCTTGCGCAGCGCTGCGGGCAGGGCGGCGCTGACGTCGGCCAGCCCACCGGTCTTGGCCAATGGATAGATTTCAGAGGTGGCAAATAGAATATTCATCTTGGTTTTCATTGAATAATGCCGCCGCCCAGGCAGACATCGTCGGCGTAAAGCACCACCGACTGTCCCGGCGTGGCGGCCCATTGAGGCGTGTCGAATTGTACCGCGCAGCGGGTACTGTCCAGTACGCTGATTTGACACGTGGCATCGGCCTGGCGGTAGCGGGTTTTGGCTGCATAGGCTACACCTGGGTCGGGTAACTGGCCGCTGACCCAGCTTAAATCCTGCGCCTGCACGCGGCTGCTGAACAGCAGCGGGTGGTCATGCCCCTGCACCACAATCAGACGGTTTGTTGCCATGTCCTTATCGGCCACAAACCAGGCTTCGCCCGCGCCGCCGATGTTCAAACCCTGGCGCTGCCCCAGCGTGTAATACATCAAACCCTGATGTCGCCCGACTGTGCGGCCTTCTGGCGTCACCATGTCGCCCGGTTCAATCGGCAGGTAGCGTTGCAAAAAGTCACGGAATGGCCGTTCACCGATGAAGCAGATGCCGGTGCTGTCCTTTTTGGCGTGGTTGGGCAGGCCGGCCTGCGCGGCGAGTTTGCGCACCTCGGGCTTGGTCAGTTCGCCGAGCGGGAACATTGATTTGGACAGCTGCGCCTGGTTCAGGCGGTAGAGGAAATAGCTCTGATCCTTGGCGCTGTCGGCGGCTTTGCGCAATTCAAACTGCCCGTCGGCTTCGCGCAACCGGGCATAATGGCCGGTGGCGATGCGCTCGCCGCCCAGGCTCAGCGCGTGATCGAGAAATGCCTTGAACTTGATTTCGGCGTTGCACAGCACGTCCGGATTGGGCGTGCGCCCAGCCTGGTATTCGCGCAGAAAATAGCTGAATACGCGATCCTTGTATTCGGCGCTGAAATTGACCGCTTCGATCTCGATTCCGATAACCTCGGCGACTGCCAACACATCGAGAAAGTCCTGCCGTGCCGGGCAGTGTTCGTCGTCCTCGTCTTCCCAGTTTTTCATGAACAGGCCGGTCACCGGATAGCCCTGCTGTTTCAGCAGCAGGGCAGTGACGGCCGAATCGACGCCACCCGACATGCCGACAATGATATGCGGCTTGCTCATGCGTAATGGGTGACCAGATTCAGCGGGAAACGTTTGCCTGCCAGATAATCCTCGACGCAGCGCCATACCAGTGGGCTACGGTGACGCGCTTGAAGGGCGAGGATTTCCTCCGGCGTTTGCCATATCGCACGCAAAATGCCGTCGTCTAGCGTGCGCCCGGATTCGTGGCCATGCAAGCTGCCGGTGTAGGCAAAGCGCAGGTAGGTGCGGTCGCGGCCAGGATGATGCCACTGATACACCCCGAGTAGCGCTTCCGGCGTGAAGTAATGCGCGGTCTCTTCCAGAGTCTCACGCGCGCAGGCGGCGAGCAGCGATTCGCCCGGATCGAGATGCCCGGCCGGCTGGTTAAACAGAATGCCGTCTTCGGTTTCTTCTTCGACCAGCAAAAAATGGCCGTCGCGCTCAATTACAGCGGCGACGGTGACATGCGGTTTCCAGATCATTGGGGCAAATTTATGAATTATCAGCGCACGATTTTACGCTGTTGCAAGGCGCTTGCCGACTAGCAGCCTGTCGGACTTAAAGGAAATCGGCTGCAAATCCGTCTGGCCGGTGCATATTTCACTGTTTTTTTGGTCAATAGAACGACTATTGACCTGCAAAACCAGCAAAATCTGCCCTCGCCCAGCCGAATTTTGCGAGCATTCGCTATTCGAATTGCCTGCTTAAACCACTTCGCTACGATTCTTCAAGTCCGGCAGGCTGCTAGTTGATTCAGCCGCCGGTGGCGGACATGAAGCGCACGATTTTATTCGGCTGTTCGCGGAATTCGTGACGTTCTGGCTTGAGATTGAGTGCGCTCAAAATGGCAGCTTCCAGTTCGGCATCGCTCACGCCATCGCGCAATAAAGGCCTGAACTCGAATTTCTCTTCCTGGCCGAGACATAAATACAGCGTGCCATCGACCGACAGACGCACGCGATTGCAAGTCGCACAAAAATGCTGCGAAATCGGCGTGATGAAGCCGACCGAAAAGCTGCCATCGGACGTTGCCAGGTAGCGTGCCGGCCCGCCGCCCGATGCTACGGCATCGACTAAGCCGAACTGCTCGCGCAGCCGCGTTGCCACCGGTTGCAAATCAAGAAATTGCGTATTGCGCCCGGTGTCGCCCATCGGCATCGCTTCGATCAGGCGCAGCACAAAGCCGCGCGCCATACAGAACGCCACCATCGCGTCGATTTCGTCGTCGTTGACGCCGCGCATCGCCACCATGTTGAGCTTGATCGGGGTAAATCCGGCCTGCTGCGCGCTGTCCAGCCCGGCCATCACCTTGTGCAGCACGTCGCGCCCGGTGACGGCGGCGATGCGCTCGGCCTGTAGGGAATCGAGGCTGATATTGAGCCGCGACACCCCCGCTTTTTTGAGCGTCATGGCGTGTTTGTCGAGCTGGGTGGCGTTGGTCGACAGCGATAAATCCTCGATACCCGGCAGGCGCGCAATGCGTCCGGCCAGCTCGGGCAAATTGCGCCGCAGCAGTGGCTCGCCACCGGTCAGGCGCACGCGCTTCAGGCCGAGCCGGGCAAACGCGCCCAGCAGGCGCTCGATCTCGTCAAACGTGAGCCAGTGAGACGGTTCCTCAAAGCCCTTGAAGCCCTCCGGCATGCAATAACTGCAGCGCAGGTCGCAGCGATCCGTCACCGACAGGCGCAGATACTCGATGCGGCGACCAAAGCGGTCAGTCAATGCGGGAGGCGAGGCTGTCATGGCTTTGCTTTAAGCGTTATGCTGTATAAAATATAACGCTATTCTACGCGATTGCAATGATAAACAAACCCATTTTTGGACTCGCAGGCTGGAGCGGGGCGGGCAAAACCACGCTGCTGGAGAAACTTATCGCGCACTGCGTGGCGGATGACCTGAAGGTTGCGGTGATCAAGCAGACGCACCACGCTGTTGACCTCGACCAGCCCGGCAAGGACAGCTGGCGCCATCGCCAGGCCGGAGCGACGCAAGTGATCGTGGCGTCGGAACGGCGCTGGGCGCTGCTGAACGAAGCGCCCGCGCCGCCTCTCGATGAGCTGGTCGGCAAACTGTCGCCGTGCGATCTGGTGTGGGTGGAAGGCTACAAACACGCGCCGATTGCCAAGCTCGAAGTGCATCGTGCGGCCAATGGCAAGGATTGGCTCTATCC
>DZDB01000067.1:0-2225 GCA_022736605.1 Sideroxydans lithotrophicus | reverse complement strand
CAGGTGTCGGCGATGACCGTGCCGCCGCTGGATAACAGCGCCATGGACGGCTACGCGGTGCGCGCGGCGGAATGCCAGCCCGGCGTGGCCTTGCCCGTCACCCAGCGTATCGCCGCTGGTCAGGTGGGACACGATTTGCAACCCGGTACAGTCGCGCGCATTTTCACCGGCGCGCCGGTGCCGCCGGGTGCCGATGCGGTGGTGATGCAGGAAAACTGTGCGCTGCAAGGCGACACAATCAGCGTGAATCAGCCCGTCAAACCGGGCGACAACATTCGTCGCGCTGGAGAAGATATCCGCAGCGGCGACGTGATTCTGGCCGCAGGCACGCGGCTCGGGGCAGCCGAAATGGGGCTGGCCGCATCGGTCGGGCTGGCCGCCTTGCCGGTGCACAGGCGACTTAAAATCGCCAGCTTTTCCACCGGCGACGAGCTGGTGCAACCTGGTCAGCCGCTCGCCGCCGGGCAGATTTATAACTCCAACCGGTATACGCTGGCCGGTCTGGTACGCGGTCTGGGCTGCGACTGGATCGATCTCGGGGCGGTGCCGGATACGCTGGCGGCGACGGTTGATGCCTTGCAACGCGCCGCGCAGCAGGCTGATGTTGTGATTACCAGCGGTGGCGTGTCGGTCGGTGAAGAAGACCACGTCAAAGCCGCCGTGAGCCAGCTCGGCACGCTGGACATGTGGAAAGTGGCGATGAAACCGGGCAAACCGCTGGCCTACGGGCGCATTGGTGACGCGGATTTTATCGGACTGCCGGGTAATCCGGTGTCGACGTTTGCCACCTTCTGCCTGTTTGCACGGCCGTTTCTGCTCACCCGCATGGGCGCGCGTCGCGTGCTGCCGCAAACCTATACCGTGACCGCAGCGTTCGACTGGCTCAAACCCGGCGACCGGCGCGAATTTTTGCGCGCGCGCCTGGTGAATGCTGACGACGCCAGCCTGCACGCCGAACTGTTTCGTAATCAAAGCTCGGGCGTGCTGACGTCAGCGGTGTGGGCCGATGGTTTTGTCGATATCGACATCGGCCAGACGGTACAGCGTGGCGCGCCGGTGCGGTTTATTCCCTTGAGTGAGGTGCTGGGATGAACATCAAGGTGCTGTATTTTGCGCGTTTGCGCGAGCGTTTCGGCATCAGCGAAGAAGTGCTTGAACTGCCCGACAGCATGGCGATGGTAGCGATGCTGCTTGACGTGCTGCGTGCACGCGGCGGTGAATGGGCCGAGGCGCTGGCGGCCGGGCAGAATTTCCGTGTCGCGGTAAATCAGGACATGGCGGCGATGAACGCGCCACTGGAAGCTGACGACGAAGTGGCGATTTTCCCGCCGGTGACCGGAGGCTGAGATGAAAATCAGCGTGCAGGAAGCAGATTTTGATGCGGGCGTGGAGATCAGCGCGCTGCGTGCGGGCAATCCGCAGATCGGTGCCGTCGCCAGTTTTATCGGCCTGGTCCGCGATATGAACGACGGCAGTCGCGTTGCCGCGATGACGCTGGAGCATTACCCGGCGATGACGCACAAGGCGCTGAGCGCGATTGTCGCCGAGGCTGAAGCGCGCTGGGCGCTGCTCGGCTGCACCGTCATTCACCGCGTCGGTGCCTTGTTCCCGACCGACCAGATCGTGCTGGTGGCGGTCGCGTCCAGCCACCGCGCCGATGCGTTTGCTGCGTGCGAATTCATCATGGATTATCTCAAGACCCAGGCGCCGTTCTGGAAAAAAGAACGTACGCCGGAAGGGGAACGCTGGGTAGAACCGCGTGTCACAGACGAACAGGCGCAAGCGCGCTGGGCTGAATAATGCCGATGGCTGCCAGCTTTACATTGACGTCCGAGCCTGCTATTTTTCAAACAGGAGATGACATGCCTCCTGGGGTGAGTTAACCCCGAACCGCCCATCAAGCTGATGATGTCTACCGATAACCCGGCAACGGGGCGGTAGGCTTTTTTTTCGTCCCCCGCACCGCTGCTGTTTGACTGTGCCAAGGAGGCGAGGGATGGGTTTCTATGGTTTTGTTGCGGTGGGCAGCGGTGCCGCATTTGGCGCCTGGTTGCGCTGGTGGTTGGGTATCCTGCTCAATCCGCTTTTCCCCACGCTGCCCATCGGTACGCTGGCTGCCAATCTCCTGGGCGCTTATCTGATCGGCGTCGCGATCGCCTTTTTTGCCGGTTACGGCGGCCTGCCGCCTGAAGCACGCCTGTTCGTGATTACCGGCTTCATGGGTG
>DZDB01000066.1 GCA_022736605.1 Sideroxydans lithotrophicus | reverse complement strand
CGAAAAAATCCAGCCATTTCATTTGTCCCGCTATTTCCAGTTCGCGACACTAGTCGCGATATCGGCAATGATTGAAGCAGCTTGATCGCACACCAGCTTTCAGGTTTGGAGGTTTTGGCTGTGCGCCAGCATGGCAGAACCCCAAGCTGGCATCGCAGTGTCAGCGCCCTTCACAAATCCGCCGCAAGCCGGCCGGATCGAGTATTTCCACCCGCTCGCGCGACAGCGCCACCAAGCCCTGCACTTCAAAACTT
This sequence comes from Sideroxydans lithotrophicus, assembly GCA_022736605.1. GTDB lineage: Bacteria > Pseudomonadota > Gammaproteobacteria > Burkholderiales > Sulfuriferulaceae > Sulfuriferula. The sequence goes on along the minus strand of DZDB01000066.1, from coordinate 10,104 downwards.
TTAAGCAGACGCGACACCATTTCGCGCACGCTGCCCAGTTCGTTCGCCAGTTGCGCATGGGTGGCATGAACAAACCGGCCATGTCCGAGCAGCGCAGCCGCCAGTCGCGCATCGAGGCGGTGAAACGCGATTTCTTCAACACGCTGCATCAGGTCGCCGATGCGGTCGGCAAACAAGGCCAGCACATAGTCGCGGAATGCCGGGTAAGCGAGCCAGTCGGCAAACGCATGGGCGGGTAACACCAGCACCTGCGTGGGGCCTTCGGTGATGCCGCGCGCGTTATAGGTGACGCCGGACACCAGACAGCTTGAGGTGACGATGCAGCTTTCACCCGACAGCACCCGGTAGAGCGGCATTTCACGTCCGTTTTCAGCTTGTTTGTAAACCCGGATTGCGCCGCTCAATACCAGCGGAAAGCCCTGACACGGCTGCCCCTCGGTAAACAGCATGTAACCCGCAGGCAATTCAACCGGCGCAATGCCGTCAAGCACGATGGCGGCATCGGGCACACCGCCCAGCACCGGGTAGAGCGTCAGCAGCGCGTCCGGCAGGCTCATGGGCGATAGCCGTGGGCAGCGTCAAGCATCAGCCGCTTCATCTCGCGCACCGCCGGTTCCCAGCCAACGAACAGCGCGTGCGCGACGATGGCGTGGCCGATGTTGAGCTCGGCAATGCCGGGGATGGCGGCAATATCCTGCACGTTGTGGTAGTGCAGACCGTGACCCGCGTTCACCTGTAAACCAATTCTGTTGCCGTATTCGGCCGCCCGCACGATACGCGCCAGCTCAGCGGCCTGTTCGGTACGATGCGTGGCGTCGGCGAACCGGCCAGTGTGAATTTCAATCACCGGCGCATCGCAGGCACGCGCGGCGTCGAGCTGGCGTTCGTCGGCGTCGATAAACAGCGACACGCGTATGCCTGCATCGGCCAGCACGCTGCAGGCACGCTTGACTTTTTCCAGCTGTCCGGCGACGTCCAGGCCGCCCTCGGTGGTCAGCTCCTCGCGCCGTTCCGGCACCAGGCAGGCGTCTTGTGGTTTGACGCGGCAGGCGATGCCGAGCATTTCGTCGGTGACCGCCATTTCCAGATTCATGCGCGTGGTCAGCACCCGGCTCAGGCTGTCGACGTCGTGATCCTGGATGTGACGGCGGTCTTCGCGCAGGTGCAGGGTAATCGCGTCGGCACCGGCCGATTCGGCGGCGAGTGCGGCCTGCACCGGGCTGGGGTAGCGCGTGCCGCGCGCCTGACGGATGGTGACGATGTGGTCGATATTGACGCCAAGCTGGATCATAGCTGCTGTAAATCCTTCAGAAGTTCGCGTGCGTGCAGGGTTTGCCCGCCCAGATGGTGGTTGATGATGAGGCGCATCAGCTGTTTGCTCTGCGCCAGCGTGGTCGGATCGCGGTAGTCGTCCACAGCCAGATCGAGCAGGGTTTTGCCATGCACATTCATTGCTGCGTGGGCACCGACGGGTCGATTCCGCAGCGCACCACGGTCCAGCACGTAAAAATAGGGATGCCCAGCGTCAACCGGGACACCGCTATCGGCCTCGAATTCAAACGGCTGGGCATAACCGAGCTCGGCCAGCAGGCGCTTTTCAAACCGGCGCAGAATCGCGGCATAGCCGATGGCGCTGACGCCACTCACCGACAGGGCGTGCAGCGCTGTCTGATAATCGACAAACAGCGCCTCATGCGGGTCTTCGCGCGCCAACAGTTTGAGCATCAACTCGTTGATGTAGAAACCACACAGCAGCCCCATCCCTTGCGGCAACGCCAGCCCGCCCTGCCATTCGGCGCGGTGCAGGGTACGCAGCTCGCCCTTGCCCGCCCACGACAGCAGCAGCGGTGTGAACGCCTGCACCAGCCCGCGCAACTGTGAGCGTGGCCGCCGCGCACCGCGCGCCACCAGCGCCACCCGGCCATGCGCACGCGTCCAGGTCTCTACAATCAGACTGGTTTCGCGGAATGGATAACTGTGCAGCACAAAGCCCGCCGCATTGTCGACGCGGCTGCGTTCAGGGGCAAGATGGCTGGAACGTGCATTCATAGGTACGGGCACTATAAAATCTATGGACAGGATGAACAGGATTTTTCAGGATTCATAAAGCCGATTAAAATCGCAATACACCAGTTGGGTTTGCCTGTAAATCCTGGGAAATCTTGTCAATCCTGTCCGAGTATCTTAGCGCCTAATCGTAACCCAGCTGCTTGAGCATGCGCTCGCTGTCGGCCCAGCCACCTTTGACCTTGACCCACAGTTCCAGATACACCTTGCCACCGAACAGATGCTCCATGTCATGCCGCGCGGCGGTGCCGATTTCCTTGAGCTTGCCACCTTCGTGGCCGATGAGGATGGCTTTCTGGTTTTCCCGATCCACCAGAATGCCGGCAAAGATGCGCCGCATTTCACCTGCCTGCTCGAATTTTTCGATGATGACGCTGGCGGAGTACGGCACTTCTTCGCCCGACAGGCGGAACACTTTTTCGCGCACGATTTCGGCGGCGAGGAAGCGCTCGCTCTTGTCGGTAATGTCGTCTTCGTCGAACATCGCCATGCCCTCGGGCAGGTGTTTGCGGATTTCGCCAAGCAACGCGCCAACGTTGTCGCCACGCTGCGCCGACAACGGCACCACGGCGGCAAACGGAAACACCTCGCTCATTTTGGCGATGAACGGCAGCAGGCTGTCTTTCTGCTTGATCAGATCGAGTTTGTTCAACACCAGTATCACCGGTATATCAGTCGGCAACAGCGCCGCCACCTCGCGATCGCGCGCGTCGAAATGCGTGCCCTCCAAAACAAACAGCACCACGTCGGTCGAGCGTAGCGCGTCCACCACGGTCTTGTTCATGCTGCGGTTGAGCGCATTGCTGTATCTGGTCTGAAAGCCGGGCGTATCGACGAACACGAATTGCGCATCGGCAGTGGTGTGGATACCGTGGATGCGGTGGCGTGTGGTCTGCGCCTTGCGCGAGGTGATGCTCACCTTGGCGCCGACGATGTGGTTGGTCAGCGTCGACTTGCCGACGTTGGGACGGCCCACAATGGCGATATAGCCGGTACGGAAATCAGGTGTAACGGTCATGGCGGGACTTTCGATTGGCGTGTGAAGGCATTCAGCCGTTCAGCACATTGTAGGCTTGCTGGGCGGCATTTTGTTCCGCCACGCGGCGGCTGTTACCGGCGCCGTGGGTGCGGATATTCAACGCGGCGATCACGCAGTCAATGTGAAAGGTCTGCGCGTGCGCTTCGCCCCGGGTGCCAACCAGCACGTAGTCTGGCAGCGCCAGACGGCGGCTTTGCAGCACCTCTTGCAGCAGGGTTTTGGCGTCTTTGGCGGACTGGTTGGGATCAATGCTGGCGACCTGGGCTGCGTACAGCGCCTGAATTACCCGCGCCGCCGTGTCAAAACCAGCATCAAGGAACAGCGCACCAAACAGCGATTCAAGCGCGTCGGCGAGTATCGATGGCCGTTGCCGCCCGCCGCTTTTGACCTCACCATCGCCGAGCCGGAGGTACTCGCCAATGTTGAGCCGCATGGCAATCTCGAACAACGCCTGCTGGCGTACCAGACTGGCACGCAGCCGCGACAGCGCGCCTTCAGGCAAATCCGGAAACTGCTGATACAGCAGATGCGCTACGGCGCAATTGAGCACGCTGTCGCCCAAAAACTCCAGCCGCTCGTTGTGCGGCGTGCCGAAACTGCGATGGGTCAGCGCCTGTTGCAGATGGCGCGGGTCACGGAAGGTATACCCCAGCGCCTGTTCGATGGCTTTCAATTAGGGCGTGGGGGCGGACGAGGCGTTAAAGTCGATGTACAGGCCGACATTGCCGAACAGCGGTTTTTCCACCCGGTACTTGGCGCCCACCACCAGCCGTCCGCTGTCACGCGAAATATCCAGGTCTTCCGGCTTCACGGCGGTGATGTTGTCGATGCCGGCGCGGCGCGCATACGATTCACGCACTTCGCTGTTCTTGGCGTCTTTCAAGGCAGGATCTTTATCCATCGCGCCCAATACCTTCTGGATCGACATGTATTCGATGTAGGCCGGCACCAGTTTCATCACCACAATCGCGGCAAACACCACCAGAATACCGGTGAACAGCATGCCGATAAGCGTCGCGCCCTGTTGTTTTTTCATGCTATTCCCCATCATTTGATGAATTCACCGATGCGTTTGAGGTGGTCGAAATTCCACCAGATCATGAACGCACGACCGACGATGTTCTTGTCCGGCACAAAACCCCAATAGCGGCTGTCGGTGCTGTCGTCGCGGTTGTCGCCCATCATGAAATAGTAGCCTTGCGGCACCTTGCAGGTAAAGCCGCTATCATTGTAATCGCAGTTTTCGCGATACGGGAACTGGCTGTCGACCTGGCTCAGATCGATCACCGGCCGATCCGCCTGGGTAATGATTTTATGCAGGTGCGCACCGAGCTGTTCCGTATATTGATCGGTTGTCACAAAATTCAGCCCGCGTCCGACATAGTTATAGGTGCCATCCGCTGTCGTCACCAGCGGTTTGCCGTTAATCGTCAGGCGCTTGTCCTGATACGTGACGGTATCACCCGGCACACCGACCACGCGCTTGATGTAATCCATACTCGGGTCAAGCGGATAGCGAAACACCATGACATCACCTGGCTGCGGGTTGCCGATATCGACGATTTTCTTGTTGATAATGGGCAGACGAATACCGTATTCGTATTTGTTCACCAGAATGAAATCACCCACCAGCAAGGTCGGCAGCATCGAACCCGAAGGAATCTTGAACGGTTCGACCAGAAACGAGCGCAGCAGGAACACTGCAAGAATCACCGGGAAAAAACTCTTGGCATATTCGGTCAGCACCGGCAGCTTGGCGTCTTTGGCGCGCTTCGCCTTGAAGAACAGGCTGTCGATCAGCCAGATCACGCCGGTAATCACCAGCGCCACAAACATGATGAGTGCAAAATCCATGGTCTTCCCTTAATGACACGATGATTATTTATCGCCCACTTGCAGAATCGCAAGGAAGGCTTCCTGTGGAATTTCCACGTTTCCAACCTGTTTCATGCGTTTTTTACCGGCTTTCTGCTTTTCCAGCAGCTTGCGCTTGCGACTGATATCGCCACCGTAGCATTTGGCCAGCACGTTCTTGCGCAGCGCCTTGACGTTTTCGCGCGCAATGATCTGCGCGCCGATCGCTGCCTGAATTGCCACATCGAACATTTGACGCGGAATCAGCTCGCGCATTTTGGACGCCAGTTCGCGGCCTTTGTACTGACTGGTGGCACGGTGCACGATCAGCGACAGCGCATCGACTTTTTCACTGTTGACCAGAATGTCGAGCTTGACCAGATCGGCGCCGCGAAATTCCTTGAAATCGTAGTCCAGCGAAGCATAACCGCGTGTAGCCGACTTAAGACGGTCAAAAAAGTCCATCACCACCTCGTTCATCGGCATGTCGTAATTGAGCATGACCTGACGCCCCATGTACTGCATGTTGGTCTGCGCGCCGCGCTTCTGCGTGCACAGCGTCATCACATTGCCAAGGTATTCCTCGGGCACCAGGATCGTCGCAGTAATGATCGGCTCACGGATTTCTTCGATGCTCGACAGGTCCGGCAGCTTGGACGGGTTCTCGATGTGGATCATGCTGCCGTCCTTGAGCACCACTTCATAGATCACCGTGGGTGCGGTGGTGATCAGATCCATGTCGTACTCGCGTTCCAGCCGTTCCTGCACAATTTCCATGTGCAGCAAACCGAGAAAACCGCAGCGGAAGCCGAATCCCAGCGCCTGCGACACCTCCGGCTCATATTGCAGCGAGGCATCGTTGAGCTTGAGTTTTTCCAGCGCGTCGCGCAGCGAATCGTAATCATGCGATTCAACCGGATACAGACCGGCGAACACCTGCGGCTTGATTTCCTTGAAGCCCGGCAACGGTTCGCTGGCGGGGCGTGCGTCCAGTGTGACCGTATCGCCCACCTTGGCGGCCTTGAGCTCCTTGATGCCGGCGATGATGAAGCCCACCTCGCCCGCCTGCAACACCGTACGCTGGCGCGCCTTGGGGGTGAACACACCCACCTGCTCGGTCAGGTGTACCGAGTTGTTTGCCATCAGGCGGATTTTTTCTTTCGGGTGCAACTTGCCATCGACCACGCGCACCAGCATCACCACGCCGACATAATTATCGAACCATGAATCGATGATCAAGGCTTTCAGCGGCGCATCGAGGTCGCCGGTCGGCGGCGGAATCCTGGCGATCACCGCTTCGAGAATTTCCTCCACGCCCAGCCCCGACTTGGCCGAGGCGCGCACCGCGTCATGCGCGTCGATGCCGATGATATCCTCGATTTCCTGGATCACGCGATCCGGCTCGGCCGCAGGCAGGTCAATCTTGTTCAGTACCGGCACCACTTCCACGCCTAATTCGGTCGCGGTGTAACAGTTGGCGACGGTTTGCGCTTCCACCCCCTGCGACGCATCGACCACCAGCAGCGCGCCCTCGCACGCCGACAGCGAACGGCTCACCTCATAGGAAAAATCGACGTGACCGGGGGTGTCGATCAGATGCAGCTGATACACCTGGCCGTCGCGCGCCTTGTACTCCAGCGCGGCGGTCTGCGCCTTGATGGTAATGCCGCGCTCGCGTTCCAGATCCATGGAATCGAGCACCTGCGCCTCCATCTCGCGCGCAGCCAGCCCACCACAGAGCTGGATAATGCGGTCAGCCAGCGTCGATTTGCCGTGGTCGATGTGGGCAATAATGGAAAAATTGCGGATGTTTTTCATCAATAAAAAAGGCACACGCTGTGTGCCTGGGCATACTCAATAGCGGTGAATTTTAACGGAATTTGGACAAATAAGCTGTAAGTGCCGGCTCGTCCAGAAAGTAATGACAGATTTCTACGCCGTCGGCACCGACCAGCACCGGAATCAGCGTGCCGTAGCGCGTTTCCAGCGCCGGATCCGGATCAATATCAACCTCGATCACCTCAAACCCGTGACGCGCCTGCAACGGTACCAGCTGCGTCAGCAAATCGTGACACAGGTGGCAATAACGCCGCAGGTAAACCGTCAGGCGTGGCGGCGCAGTCATCAGGGCAAACGCAGCGGCACGAATACCGTATCGGTACCGCGCTTGACCAGCAACGCCAGGCTCTTGCCCTTGGCCTGCGCCAGCAGCTGGCTGAATTGCGCCACGCTTTTGACCGGCGTGTTGCTGACCGCCAGAATGATATCGCCTTGCTGGATACCGGCACGCGCGGCCTCGCCTTGCGCGCTGTCCACCATCACGCCCTGATCCGAACCCAGCGAACTGCGCTGCGCATCGGTCAGGTCACTCAGTGTCAGCCCAACTTTATCCGGCGTCTTACCCGCCTTGCCGACCTTGCTGGCGGCGGCTTTCTCATCCGGCAGCTTGCCGACCGTTACCGTCAGCTGTTTGCTGGCGCGGTTGCGCCACACATCCAGCGTGGCCACTGTACCCGGCTTGGTAGCCGCCACCAGCTGGGGCAAATCGGTAGAGCGTTCAATCGGCTTGCCGTCGTATTTCAGCACCACGTCACCGGGCAACACACCCGCCTTGTCAGCCGGACCACCCTTGTCCACCTGCGACACCAACGCGCCCATCGGCTTGGCCAGGCCAAAGGCATCGGCATTGCCGGCGTTCACATCCTGAATCACCACGCCGAGTCGCCCCCGGCTGACCTTGCCGAACTGCTTGAGCTGGTCAGCCACGTTCATCGCCACGTCGATGGGAATGGCGAACGACACGCCCATGTAGCCGCCCGAATCCGACAGTATCTGCGAATTGATGCCGACCACCTGACCCTGCATGTTGAACAGCGGCCCACCGGAGTTGCCCGGATTGATCGCCACGTCGGTCTGGATGAACGGCACATAATTATCGCTTGGCAGCGAGCGCCCCTTGGCGCTGACGATGCCCGCCGTAACCGAATTTTCGAAACCGAATGGTGAGCCGATGGCAATCACCCACTCCCCTACCTTGAGGGTTTTCGGATTGCCGATCGTCACGGTCGGCAGGTTGGTCGCGTTAATCTTGATCAATGCCACATCGCTGGCCTTGTCTGCGCCGATCACCTTGGCGCGAAACTCACGCTTGTCGGTGAGTTTCACCACCACTTCATCGGCGCCCGCCACCACGTGCGCATTGGTCATGATGTAACCATCCGGGCTGATGATGAACCCCGAACCACCGCTGCGTACCGGCACTTCGCGTGGCGCCCTGGCGGCGTTGCCACCGCTATTGCCACCAGGCGGCTGCATGAAGCGGCGGAAAAAATCCTGCATGTCGTCCGGCACGCCCTGCATCATGTCGGCAGGGTTCTGCTTGACCAGCTGGGTGCTGGTGATATTCACCACCGCCGCCCCGTGCTGTTCGACCAGCTGGGTAAAATCCGGCAGGTCATTGGCCAGTGCCACCCCTGCAAACATGAGCCATAAAGCCCACAACCAGGCAATTTTCTTCATGATTTAACTTCCTTGAGGACAAACGAAGCTTGATTGACACGGCGCACGATGACCGGCTGAAACCGGGCATCGCGCGCCGCCCGGCGGCTGAACCACCACAACCAGCCAGCGCCGAGCAAAAATCCGATGGCCGACCCGGCGATGGACCACACATCACGACTGGCTGGTGCGGCAAACTGCGCCGCCAGCAATGCGCCAACAAAGACCAGCAGCAAGGGCAACAGATAAACCGCGCCGGAACCGCGCAACACGGCACCCTCAGCCACGCCGATCACCACCGCCTCGCCCACCCGGCTACCGACGGGATCAAGTACACGATAGCGTTTGGTTTTCAGGGTAAATATCTGGCCGATGCTGTTGACACCGCAGCCACCGCTGCTGGTGCCACAGGCGGAACAACCCGATGGCGCCATGGTTTCGACCAGTGCTGCACCCGGCTCAACCGCCATGACCATTGCCTGGGTTTCTGTCACTTGCCTTCCTTCAGACTATCCGCCATCTGCATCACCGTATTCGGCGGCACTTCGCCCAGTACGGTAATCTGGTACTTGCCCAACTGGCGCGCATAAACGTTGACCAGACCCTGGCTCGACAGGCCGCGCATCGGATTTTCCACCTTGGCGTAGGGCTCGATGAACAGCGATACCGTGGCCAGGCCATCGGAGTACACCAGCTGGCGTACCGGCGTCTTCTTGCCGGGCAGCAGCCGGTTCGCTTCCATTACCTTGCTAAACCCGGCAGGCAACTGCCTGACCGACCAGTCCGGCCGCAGCGAATCAGAAGCAGGCTGAATCGCATTGACGAGCTTTTTGCCCGCGTAGGCCGATTTGAAATAACTCCGCTCGGGGGCAGCGCCAATCTCGACCTGGGTAAATACGAACTGGCCGCTGGGCTGATTGTTGGCATCCAGCGGCACCGCTTTCAACAGCAACCCGGTCGCCACATCGGCACACAGCTGATAGCCATAGCGGTAATCGTCCTTCGGCTCCAGCGCCACCGCCAGACACTCGCGCCCGGCGACATTGCTGCGCCCCAGTGACTTAAGGGTGTAATGCGCGGCGATCGAAGTCGCCGGTACCGGCAACAGGGCGGGGAAGAATTTGTAATGCTTGCGCTGCTCGACCTTGACGCGCTCACCGTCCGGCACGTAGCAGAACACCTGATCGTTGATGCTGACATATTCGTGCGGCGAACCCGACAGCACCTCGATTTTGCCCATTTCGTCGCTGCCGTCGGCACGGTGCGCGACACGCGACACATCAACATTCGAGCCATGCTGATAGACAAACGTGCCGGTGTAATTCAACTGCTCGGCGGCCTGTGCCACGCGGTTCAGCCAGTCGCTCCACTGGCTGGCCGTCAGATTGCCTGCGGCATGCGCCGGGGCAATCAGCACCAGCCATGCCGCCATCAAAATCCATTTCATTTAGTGTTATCCGCAGCCACTTCATAATTGACGTTGGCCAGCGGCGAAACCATCTCGCCCGGCGAAAAATCACGATGCGCGACCAGATAATCACTCACGTCATGGCGCTGGTTAAAGCTCGATTGCACCGGCGTGGCATCGGCCAGCTGCTGCCCGCCAGCCAGCCCCGGCAGCTTGGCACTGGGCGCAAAATTAAACG
>DZDB01000065.1 GCA_022736605.1 Sideroxydans lithotrophicus | reverse complement strand
AACCGCGCGTCTTGCGCCTTGGTCTGCGCTCAAATCGACCCCAGCGTATGTCCAGCTTATTCATTAACGAGCCCTAACCATGTGGACCCTCGCGCTGCGTAACGTATTACGTCATAAAAGCCGCACCGCCATGACGCTGCTGGCGATTATCGCCGGTGTCGTGGCGCTGGTATTAAGTGGCGGCTTTGTACACGACATCGTGCGCCAGCTGGGTGAAGTGCTGATCCATTCGCAATCCGGTCATCTCCAGGTATCGCGTACCGACTATTTTGAAAAGGGCGCGCGCAGCCCGGACAAATACCTCATCGCCGACCCGGCACCCATCAGCAAGCAAATCGCCGCGCTGCCAGACGTTGAAGACGTAATGGGGCGGGTCTATTTCGCCGGCTTGCTCAACAATGGCCGCTCCGATTTACCCATCATCGGTGAAGGCGTGGAGCCCGCGCGCGAAGCAAAACTGGGCAGCGGCATGGTGATCAAGGCCGGGCGCGTGCTGCGCAATAACGACGCGCACGGCATGATGATCGGCTACGACCTGGCGCACGCGCTCAAGCTCAAACCGGGCGACTGGGCAACGCTGGTGATGAACACCGCCGACGGCGCACTCAACAGTCAGGAGTTTCAGGTGATTGGCGTGTTCCAGACATTTTCCAAGGATTACGACGCACGTGCAGTACGCATTCCGCTGCCCGATGCGCAAGATTTACTCGCCAATACCGGCGTCAACACACTCGTCGTATCGCTCAAACGCACAGCGGATACTGCCGCCATCGCCGCTGCGCTGAAACAAAAATTCAGCCGCGCCGGGCTGGAAGTCAAAACCTGGCTGCAACTGAATGATTTTTACACCAAGGCGGTGCTGATGTACGACGTGCAGTTTGGCGTGCTGCGCTTCATCATCCTGCTGATGGTTATCCTGAGCGTGGTCAACAGCGTCAACATGAGCGTGTTCGAACGGGTCGGGGAATTCGGCACGATGATGGCGCTAGGCAACCGCAGCAGCGTGGTTTTCAAATTGATCATTGCGGAAAACGCAATAATCGGCCTGCTCGGTGCAACGCTCGGCGTGGTGCTGGGCGTGGTGCTGGCGTATGTGATTTCCGCCATTGGCATCCCGATGCCACCACCGCCCAATGCGGATTTGAGTTACACCGCGCGCATCGGCGTGGTGCCGTCGGTCATCCTCGGCGCGTTTGCCGTGGGGCTGATCGCCACTGTGCTGGCCGCACTACTGCCCGCCCTGCGGGTGCACAAAATTCCCGTGGTCGACGCCTTGCGGCAAAATATTTAACCCGGTACGTTTAACCCGGCTTAAAAATCCCGCCGCACTTCGGTGTATACCCGATCCTGCTGCCCATACTGGCCAAACAGGCCAGTGCGTACCCCGCCAAATACATCCAGACCGGCACTCCAGCGCCAGTTTTGCTCAAACGTCCAGCTGAGTTTGGGGCGCAGCATCCAGTCGCTGCGGTTCAGGCTGTGTATCGCCAGCGCCTCAGCTTCCCAGTTGTGCGCCAATTTGTAGTTCACCAGCAGTGACGCCGCGCTCTCGATGCGCTCCGGCAGAATTGTCGGATCGTGGTCAAAATAAATGCGCTGATACAACTGGGTATTGATACGCATATCTGTCACCGGGTTAAAGTCCAGCCCGACGATCCAGTCCAGCGTATTCTGTTTTACCAGTCCGTTCGGCGTATTGGCGTTCAGGGTATTGAAGCTGCGTCCCTGGGTGTAGACCGTTTCAGCTTTCAGCACGACGGCACCCAGATCCTTGGCCAGCGTGGCACCGGCCTGCCAGATACGGTCGTGACGCGGCGTGTAGATAAAAAACGGCGTCGGCGCAGCAACCAGTTGGCGATAGAACGTCGCCTGGCTGTCCATGCTGCTGTAAACAAAGCCGGACATATCCCAACCGTGACTCAGTTGCGACAGCCGCAAGCCATAATTGGTGTGGCTGAGGCGGTTATCAGGACGCTGCTCGTCGCGAAACACCACCGGATACCCCGCAGGCGTAACCGGATACGGATAAAAATCCGACCCTGCGCCGGGCTGGCTGAAATCCCTCGGTTTGCCAATCTGGTCATAACTTGCCACCGGAATCCAGATCGCCTCGGCGTGAAAATCGTCCTTGAAATACTCGGCGCGCGCCGCCCATTGCGGAATCCGCAGCGTCTGGAAATCCGGCAGGATGAACTCGCGCAGGTCTTTAGCCGACACCACGTCGGCGACAAACACCCCGACCATTTCGCCCCACACGATTTGCTGTCGCCCGACACGCCAGTCCAGACCGCCCGCACTGAAATCCGCATACGCGTCACGCACCTGGAAATTCAGCCGCTGGTCACGCCGTACCGCCGACTGGTAATAATCGCTGAGATCATAGATCGCGTTGTAATCCGCGCGACCGCTGAGTTTCCAGCGAATCGCCGAACCGAGCTTGCCCTCAGTCCCCAGCTCGGCACGCTGCATCACTTTCGACCAATGCGCAGGCGCAGCATAAGTATAGGCAAGCTCGGACTGCAAAAATCCATGCCAGCGCGATGTCGCCGTGTCCTGCGTTGTCGGCAGCAGCGCCGTTTCGTCAAACAGTGCCGCCTTGCTGCCCGGTGCGTCTTGCGCGGGCGCAGGTTTGGCTGCAGACGGCGGATCATCCGTGCCAAACAAATCCGCTTTCGACGCAGGCAAATCCCCACTCGCACCCGCCAGCACCGGCGCGCTCAACACCATCACACCCAACCATTTTGATATCCGCAAAATCATGCTACCCCTCCTGGTTTTTTTCGGTCGCCGCCGTTTTGACTGACTTCCATTTATCATTCGCTTTCACACCAAACATCGTCACCTGACCGTCTTCGATCCGCACCAGCCGATCCGCCATCGACATCACTTGCCGGTCATGCGTCGAAAAAATAAACGTGGTGCCAAACTGCCGGTTGATTTCTTTCATCAGTCCGAGAATGCTCTTGCCAGTCGCGCTGTCAAGATTGGCCGTCGGTTCATCCGCCAGCACGATGCGCGGATTGATCGCCAGCGCGCGCGCAATGGCCACGCGCTGGCGCTGGCCGCCACTCAGCTGGTTCGGCATATGCGCGCCATAGCGCGCCAGCCCGACCACCTTCAGATATTTGGCTACCCGCTTCTGGCGCTCTTCCCGACTGATCTCCGGCAATTGCAACAGCGGGTATTCGACATTTTCGGCGGCTGTCAGCACCGGAAACAGATTGAAGGTCTGGAAGATGAATCCGGTGGTGCGTGCACGCAAATCGGCCAGCGCATTGGCTGAGCGGCCAGTCACTTCTACGTCGTCGATAAACACCTTGCCACGGGTCGGATTATCAATGCAGCCGATGATATTCAGCAGTGTGGTTTTACCGCTGCCGGACGGCCCGGCAATGGCCAGAAACACCCCCTCCTCAATCGAGAGTGTGATATCGTGCAGCGCGACAACCTGTTGTTCGCCCAGCTGATATTGCTTGCTCACGCCTTCGACCCGGACCAGGCTCATGGTCGGCCTGTCGCAGCAGCGTGCAGCGTTTGAAGGATTAACGCCATGTTCATTACCTCCCTGATTCGTGCCGGTTTTTTAGCCAGCCTGATTGCCCTGACGCTATCCAGCCCAAGCCTGTACGCCGAGCCGCAGCCTGCTGACGACAGCCTGGCGCGCAGCATTCTGGAAAAATCCGACGAAATCCGCTTTCCATCGAAGGCTTTCCAGGTCGACGTCGACATTGCCAGCAACACCCCCGGCCAGGCAGTTGAAAAGCGCAAATACCGCATCCTGTCCAAGGGCAACGACAATACCGTCGTGATGATACTTGAACCGGCCTCGGAACGGGGACAGATCATGCTGATGAAAGGCCATGATCTGTGGGTGTTCATGCCCAACGTGTCGCAGCCGATTCGCCTCGGCCTGGCGCAGCGGCTGACCGGCCAGGTTGCCAACGGCGATCTGGCGCGCGCCAACTTTGCCGGTGATTACACGCCACGCCTGCTGCGCACCGACAAGCTCGACGGCGACGACTATTACGTGCTGGAACTGCTCGCCGTCGACCGCAGCGTCACTTATCACCGCGTTTTACTGTGGGTCAATAAAACCAGTTATCGGCCGCGCAAGGCGGAATTTTACTCGCTCTCGAATCGCCTGCTGAAAACCAGCACGTACGATCACTTTGAAACCATGGCTGAGCGGCAGCGACCCACCCAGATGCGCATTCAGGACGCGCTCAAAATCGGCGATACCTCGGTACTCGAATACAGCAACATGAAGTTGCGCGACATCCCGGACAAAGTATTTTCCAAGGATTATTTGAAGAAATTACAATAACGGACCCTGCCATGCCTCTGCCATCACGCCTGTCTTCACTGATGCCCGCATTGCTCGGCGCCAGCCTGTTACTTGGCGGTTGCCAGACCGTCAACACCACGCAGGGCGGCACCGTCGGCGTCAACCGCACGCAGATCATGTCGCCGCTGGTATCCGGCCAGCAACTCGAGCAACAGGCGACGCTGACTTATGCAAACCTGCTGACCAAAGAAACGCAAAAAGGCGACCTCAATCCCGACCCGGCGCAAACCGCGCGGGTACGGCGCATTGCCAGCCGACTGATTCCACAAACGGCGGTGTTTCGCCCGGACGCACTGAAGTGGAACTGGCAGGTCAACGTGATCCGCTCGAACCAGGTCAACGCCTGGTGCATGCCAGGCGGCAAAATTGCGATTTACACCGGCATCATCACCCAGCTCAAACTCAGCGACGATGAAATTGCCGCGATCATGGGGCACGAAATCGCCCATGCGCTGCGCGAACACGCGCGTGAGCAGGCGTCGGAACAATCACTGGCGCAAATCGGCATGGTGGGCGCAGTACTGGCCGGTGCCGGGCAGAACACGGTGAACGCCGCAGGCCAGCTCTATCAGCTGGGTATCGGCCTGCCGCACAGCCGCACGCACGAGACCGAAGCCGACCGCATCGGCGTGGAGCTGGCTGCACGTGCCGGTTACGACCCGCGCGCAGCGATCAGCCTGTGGCAGAAAATGGCGCACCTGGGCGGCAGCAAACCGCCTGAATTCCTCAGCACCCACCCCAGCGCCACGACCCGCATCGCGGATTTGCAAATCTATTCAGCCAAGGTGATGCCGCTGTACCAGCAAGGCAAACGCAACTGAAATCAGGCGGGCAATGGCGTCTGGCCGAATCTGCAAATGGCTTTTGCCCCCGCTCCGGATTGCGTATAAAATAGGCAGCCCTTTTCATCGCTGTCAGCCACCCCGCCATGCGCATTGGTACCCACATCCTGAAGAACAACCTGATCGTTGCGCCGATGGCGGGCGTGACCGATCGGCCGTTCCGCCAACTGTGCAAGCAGATGGGCGCGGGCATGGCGGTGTCGGAAATGGTCACCTCAAACTCGCTGCTGTACGGTTCGGCCAAAACCGCGCGACGCGCCAACCACGACGGCGAAGTCGATCCGATTGCGGTGCAGATTGCCGGTGCCGATCCGGCCATGATGGCCGAAGCGGCACGCCACAACGTTGATCGCGGCGCGCAGATCATCGACATCAACATGGGCTGCCCGGCAAAAAAAATCTGCAACGTGATGGCCGGTTCGGCGCTGTTGCAGGACGAAGCGCTGGTGACGCGCATTCTGGAAGCCGTGGTCAACGCCGTGCCCGATGTCGCCGTCACGCTGAAAATCCGCACCGGCTGGGACAAACAGCACAAGAACGCGCTGACGGTTTTGAATATCGCCGAAAACAGCGGCATTCAGGCGCTGGCGATGCATGGTCGCACCCGCGCCTGCGCCTATACCGGCGACGCCGAATACGACACCATTGCCGCCGTCAAAGCGGTTGCGCGCATCCCCATCATTGCCAACGGCGACATCACCACGCCAGAAAAAGCTAAATTCGTGCTCGATTACACCGGCGCCGACGCGGTAATGATCGGTCGCGCCGCGCAAGGCAGGCCGTGGATTTTCCGCGAAATCGAGCATTTTTTGCAGACCGGCGCACATCTGCCCGCACCTGAAGTTGAAGAAATCCACCGGGTCTTGCTCAACCACCTGCATGATCTGTACGACTTTTATGGCGAATACGCCGGGGTGCGCATCGCGCGCAAGCATATTTCCTGGTACACCAAGGGCTTGCAGGATTCCGCCACGTTTCGCCATGCAATGAACCAGCTGCAGGATACGCGCGCGCAGGAAACTGCCGTGAACGACTTTTTTGCGCAGTGTCGCAGCCGGGGCGAGCGGCTCGATTACGTTGTTGACACCCCAAACAAGCATAACGCAACACCGCTCGCAGCCTGACGCTGCGGACACAGGGAAATTAAAAATGAAAAAAGACAATGACATTGCGGCGTGTGTTCGACACGCCATGGACGACTATTTCCGCGACCTTGACGGCGAAACCCCGGCGGGCATTTATGACATGGTGGTGTCGTGCGTCGAGCAGCCGCTGCTGGAAAAAGTGCTGCACTTCGCCGAAGGCAACCAGACCCGCGCAGCCGACTATCTCGGCATCAACCGCAACACCCTGCGCAAAAAAATGGCGCAGTACGGCCTTAAATAACATTTAACCCTTCAGGAATTTTCATGGCTTATATCCAGCGCGCCCTCCTCAGCGTTTCCGACAAAACCGGCGTACTCGAACTGGCGCGCGGCCTGCGCGAATTCAACATTGAAATTTTATCCACCGGCGGCACCGCCAAACTGCTCGCCGACAACGGCATCGCTGTGACCGAGGTCGCGGATTACACCGGCTTTCCGGAAATGCTCGATGGCCGGGTCAAAACCCTGCACCCGAAAATCCACGGCGGCATTCTGGCGCGACGCGATCTGGCCGAACACGCCGAAGCGGTGCGCGACGCGGGCATCGGCTACATCGATCTGGTCGTCGTCAATCTCTACCCGTTCAGCCAGACCGTCGCCAGGCCGGATTGCAGCCTGCCTGACGCGATAGAAAACATCGACATCGGCGGCCCGACCATGGTGCGCTCAGCCGCCAAAAACTATCAGCACGTCGCCGTGGTCACCGATCCGGCCGACTACGCCAGCGTGCTGGCCGAACTCAAAACCCATCATGGCTCGGTCAGTACCGGCACCAGTTACGACCTGGCGCGCAAGGCGTTTTCGCACACCGCACAATACGACAGCGCGATTTCCAACTACCTTACCGCGCGCGAGCTGAACGGCGAGCGCGCCGATTTTCCGAGCCGTCTCAACCTCAATTTCGAGCGCGTGCAGTCGATGCGTTACGGCGAGAATCCGCACCAGCAAGCGGCGTTTTACCGTGACCTGCAACCCGCGCCGGGCACGCTGGCACACTTCACCCAGCTGCAAGGCAAGGAACTGTCGTACAACAACATCGGCGACGCCGACGCGGCGTGGGAATGCGTCAAAACTTTTGACACCCCCGCCTGCGTCATCATCAAACACGCCAACCCGTGCGGCATTGCGTTGGCCGACGACACGCTCACGGCGTACCGGCGCGCGTTTGCCACCGACCCCAGCTCGGCGTTTGGCGGCATCATCGCGTTCAACCGCGAAGTCGATGCGGCGACCGCTGAAGCGGTGTCGGGCCAGTTCATGGAGGTGCTGATCGCGCCCGCCTACAGCGCCGCTGCGCTCGCGCTGCTGGTGAAAAAAGCCAATGTACGCGTGCTGGCGGTGCCGCTCGACGCCGGTTACAACGCGCTCGAACTCAAGCGTGTCGGCGGCGGCCTGCTGGTGCAGACGGCAGACACCTTCAACATCAGCGCCGCCGATCTGAAAGTCGTCACCACGCGCCAGCCCAGCGCGCAGGAAATCAGCGACATGCTGTTCGCCTGGCGTGTCGCCAAATTCGTCAAATCCAACGCCATCGTGTTTGCCGCTGACGGCCAGACGCTGGGGGTTGGCGCCGGGCAGATGAGCCGGGTCGATTCCACCCGCATCGCCGTCATCAAGGCGGGCAACGCCGGGCTGGCGCTGACGGGCTGCGCGGTGGCGTCGGACGCCTTCTTCCCGTTCCGTGACGGCCTCGACGTGCTCGCCGCCGCCGGTGCCAAGGCGGTGATCCAGCCCGGCGGCAGCGTCAAGGACAACGAAGTCATCGCCGCCGCCAACGAACACGGCATCGCCATGGTGTTCACCGGCCACCGTCATTTTCGCCATTGAAACCGAGGGTTAACCCATGAAAATTCTGGTCATTGGCGGCGGTGGACGCGAGCACGCCATCGCCTGGCGGCTGGCGCAATCGCCACGCGTGCAAAAAGTGTTTGTTGCACCCGGCAACGCCGGTACCGCACGCGACCCCGATCTCACCAACGTGCCGGTCAGTGCCATTGACAGCCTGGTCGAATTCGCCCAGCGCGAGGGCGTCGCACTCACCGTGGTCGGCCCGGAAGCGCCGCTGGCGGTCGGCGTAGTCGATGCATTCCGCGCTGCCGGGCTGAAAATATTTGGCCCGACCCAGGCCGCCGCACAGCTTGAAGCCTCGAAAGATTTCGCCAAGGCGTTCATGGCGCGGCATGGCATCCCCAGCGCCGCCTACCAGACTTTCAGTGACCCGGCACTGGCACACGCCTACCTCGACCAGCACGGCGCGCCGATCGTCATCAAGGCCGACGGTCTCGCCGCAGGCAAAGGTGTGGTGGTGGCGCAAACACTGGCTGAAGCACACGCCGCCGTCGACATGATGCTGCTCGACAACAAGATGGGCGACGCCGGTGCACGCGTGGTGATTGAAGCATTCCTCGCAGGTGAAGAAGCCAGTTTCATCGTCATGTGCGACGGCCAGCACAGCCTGGCGCTGGCCACCAGCCAGGATCACAAACGCCTGCTGGACGGCGACGCCGGCCCGAATACCGGCGGCATGGGGGCGTATTCACCGGCGCCAGTGGTGACCCCGGAAATCCATGCACGCGTACTGCGCGAAGTCATCGCGCCGGTGATGAACGGCATGAAAAAAGAGGGCGTGGCGTACACCGGTTTTCTCTATGCCGGGCTGATGATCGCGCCCGACGGCAGCCTCAAGGTGCTGGAATTCAACTGCCGCATGGGCGACCCGGAAACCCAGCCGATCATGCTGCGGCTCAAATCCGATCTGGTAGAAATACTCGAACACGCGGTCAACGGCACGCTCGATCAGGTCGAAGCCGAATGGGATCGGCGTACCGCACTGGGCGTGGTACTGGCGGCGGCGCACTACCCTGATGCGCCGCGCAGTGGTGATGTCATCCACGGCCTGCCGCAAGACGGCGACGATTTTCACGTGTTTCATGCGGGCACCCGGATGCAGGACGATACCGTCGTCACCAGTGGCGGGCGCGTACTGTGCGTCACCGCGCTCGGCGACAGCGTCAAGATTGCCCAGCGCCGCGCCTATGAAATCGCCGCGCAGATACAGTTTGATGGCTGCCAGATGCGCCACGATATCGGCCACCGCGCACTCGACAAAAAGGCGCACTGAGCCGGTGTTTACCCAGCGTGGATTACGAGCCTTTGTGCAGGCAGGTGGCGTCATCGCCTACCCCACCGAGTCGTGTTACGGGCTGGGTTGCGACCCGCGCAACCGTGCTGCGGTACAGCGTATTTTGCAGCTCAAACGGCGCCAGCAGCGCAAGGGACTGATCGTGATTGCCGCTCGGGCCGAACAACTGGCGCGTTACGTTGCAGCCGATGCGCTGCACGCCGCCACGCAATCAGGGCATTGGCCGGGTCCGGTGAGCTTGCTGCTGCCTGCGTCAAAACGCTGCCCAATCTGGCTACGAGGCGAGCACGCCACACTGGCGGTGCGCGTCACTGCCCAACCGCAGGCGGCGCGTTTGTGCCGCCAACTGGGCATGGCGCTGGTCTCCACCAGCGCCAACCGTGCCGGCGCGGTGTCACTGAAAACTGCACATGACTGCCAGCGCCAATTTGGTCATCAAGTGCGCGTCATTCCCGGTAAAATCGGCGCTGCACGCCGCCCCAGCCGGATTATCGACTTCGCCACCGGTCGCGTATTGCGTCCCTGAGAGAGCCCCATGAATACCGCACCAATTAAAGACTATTTGCTGGAATTGCAGGAACTGATCGTGCAACGCATGGCACAGATCGACGGCCAGCCGTTCCTCTCCGACAGCTGGCAACGCCCCGAAGGCGGCGGCGGTATCAGCCGGGTGCTGGAAGGCGGCAAGGTGCTGGAACGCGCCGGGGTGAATTTCTCGCATGTGTTCGGCGACAATCTGCCGCCGTCGGCGTCGGCGCACCGCCCGGAACTGGCCGGGTGCAGTTTTGAAGCGATGGGCGTATCGCTGGTGTTCCACCCGCGCAATCCCTACGCGCCGACGGTACACATGAATGTGCGCTTTTTCATGGCGACCAAGCCCGGTGCCGAACCGGTGTGGTGGTTTGGCGGCGGCATGGATCTGACGCTGTATTATGGCTTCGAAGCGGACGCCG
>DZDB01000064.1 GCA_022736605.1 Sideroxydans lithotrophicus | reverse complement strand
CGTTTAATCAATCGCTTATTTTACCCGTCGCCACGCTGCGCGTCATGTTCGCCGTGCTGGCAAACACGGTAAAATGCGTGTTGACCCAAGCCCGCCCGGATTTTCCATCATGTTGCGCATCACCGAACTCAAACTCCCGCTTGACCATACTGCCGCTGATCTGCTGGCGGAGATTTTGCGTCGGCTCGGGTTGAATGACGCGGCGGGGCTGAGTTTCACGGTGTTTCGGCGCGCCCATGATGCGCGCAAAAAGGCCGCGATCCAGTTTGTCTACACGCTGGATGTCAGTGTGCCGAACGAGGCGGCGCTGCTCAAACGCCTGAAAAACGATCGCCATATCGGTGTGGCGCCAGACACCGGTTATCACCCTGTCGCGCATGCGCCAGCCAGTTTAACCGAGCGCCCGGTGGTGATTGGCACCGGGCCATGCGGGCTGTTTGCCGGGCTGCTGCTGGCACAGATGGGTTTCCGGCCGATTATTCTGGAGCGCGGCAAGGCGGTGCGTGAGCGCACCAAAGATACCTTCGGCCTGTGGCGCCAGCGCGTGCTTAACCCGGAATCCAATGTGCAGTTTGGCGAGGGCGGCGCGGGCACATTTTCCGACGGCAAGCTGTACAGCCAGATCAAGGATCCGCGCCACCTCGGGCGCAAGGTGATTGCCGAATTCATCGCCGCCGGTGCGCCGCCGGAAATTGCCTATGTCAGCAAGCCGCACATCGGCACCTTCCGGCTGGTCGGCGTGGTGGAAAAAATGCGCGCGACCATAGAAGCACTGGGCGGTGAAATCCGTTTTCAGAGCCGCGTCGACAATCTGGAAATTGACGCAGGTCAGGTACAGGCCGTGGTGCTGGCGAGCGGCGAGCGCATCGCCTGCCGTCACGTGGTGCTGGCGGTCGGCCACAGCGCGCGCGATACGTTTGAAATGCTCTACGCGCGCGGCGTCCACATCGAGGCCAAGCCGTTTTCCATCGGTTTTCGCATCGAACACCCGCAGTCGCTGATTGACAGCTGTCGGCTGGGCAATAACGCCGGGCATCCCGAGCTGGGCGCGGCCGATTACAAGCTGGTGCACCACGCTTCCAATGGCCGTGCGGTGTACAGCTTTTGCATGTGCCCGGGCGGCACGGTGGTGGCGGCGGCGTCCGAGCCGGGGCGGGTGGTGACCAACGGCATGAGCCAGTATTCACGCAACGAACGCAACGCCAACAGCGGCATCGTCGTCGGCATCACGCCCGATGACTATCCCGGCCACCCGCTGGCGGGCATCGCCCTGCAACGCCACTGGGAAGAACAGGCCTACCTGGCGGGTGGCAGCAATTACAGCGCGCCGGGGCAGCTGGTCGGCGATTTCGTTGCCGGGGTGGCGTCCACCCGGCTCGGCTCGGTACAGCCGTCGTATACGCCGGGGGTGCAGCTGGGCGATTTATCAGGCTGCCTGCCGGATTATGCGATTGCCGCGATGCGTGAGGCTTTGCCTGCATTCGCCCGGCAGCTGCGCGGCTTTGCGCTGCCGGACGCGGTGCTGACCGGGGTCGAAACGCGCACCTCGGCGCCGATCCGCATCACCCGCAACGAGCAGTTTCAGAGCCTGAACACGCGCGGCCTGTACCCGGCGGGCGAGGGCGCGGGCTACGCCGGGGGCATCCTGTCGGCAGGCGTCGATGGCATCAAGGTGGCCGAGGCGGTGGCGCTGCACATGCTGGGCTGAACTATAGTCAGGAAACGATGCGTGATTGCGCGAGTCACACACACATCGTTGACCTGACACTGGAGGCCAGACCATGCCGGAAGCTGTCCACCCGAGTGCAGCGCCACATCCCTGGACGCTGAACGACATCCCCTACGCTGCAATTCAGCATGACTTGATCATTGCGCAGGACGACTGGTTTTATGCGCTGGCGGCGGCGTCGTTTGTCGAGAGCCTGTCCGATTTATATGCCGATAACCTGCTGGTGTACATGCACGGCGATGCTGAAACCAGCGCCTGGCTGCGCGAACAATGGGAGCCGGAAGAAATGCAGCATGGCCGTGCGCTGCGCCGCTATGTTGAAACCGTCTGGCCAGAATTTGACTGGCAGCGGGCGTTTGACGGCTTTTGCGCCGATTATCGGCCATATTGCAAACCCGAACTGCTGGAACCGACGCGCACGCTGGAAATGATGGCACGCTGCGTGGTGGAAACCGGCACTTCGGGCTTGTACGGCCTGTTTGCCCAAGTGGCGCCCGAGCCGGTGTTGCGTGAGCTGGTTGCGCATATCCGCAATGACGAAGTGCGCCATTACAAGTATTTCTACCATTTCTTCCTGCGCCATCAGGCGACGCAAGCGCATTCCCGCTGGCGTCTGGCGCGTACCGTCTGGCAGCGTTTGCATGAGATTGGCGCTGAGGATGCTTACCTGGCGGTCAAACACGCGCATCAGGTGCGTCACCCCGGGCAGGTTTTTGAACGGACTGATTTCGAACGCTTTCAGTGTGTTGCCGGGCGCTGGGCGCGAGACGATTATCCCTATGAGATGACCGTGAAAATGCTGCTCAAACCCCTGCATCTGCCCGGTCTGCTCAACCGTCTGCTGCTGCCGCTGCTGATACGGCGTGCACGGCACGTGGTTGCGCCGTGATCGTGTCGCTTAAGCGGCTGGTCGCATTTGTCGCTGATACAGAAACTCCAGCACGCGTGAGCGCAGCTGGTGATAGTGCGGATCGTTGGCCAGCGCCAGGCGGTCGCGCGGCTTGGGCAGGTCGACGGCGAGGATTTCGCCGATGGTCGCGGCCGGGCCGTTGGTCATCATCACGATGTGGTCGGACAGCAACACGGCTTCGTCGACGTCGTGCGTCACCATGATGACGGTGCTTTGGGTCGCGGCGACGATTTTCATCAACTCATCCTGCAAATGGGCACGGGTCAGCGCGTCGAGCGCACCGAACGGCTCGTCCATCAGCAGCACCTTGGGCTCCATCGCCAGCGCGCGGGCAATGCCGACGCGCTGTTTCATGCCGCCAGAGATTTCCTGCGGGCGCTTGTGTTCGGCGTGCGTAAGGCCGACCAGCGCCAGCGCGTCATGGGTGCGCTGCTTGAGTTTGGACTTGCCCTCTTTGCTGCCAAACACGCGTTCGACCGCCAGATAGATATTGTCGAAACAAGTCAGCCAGGGCAGCAGCGAGTGGTTTTGAAATACCACGCCGCGTTCCGGCCCCGGCCCCTTGATCTCGCGCCCGGCGCACAATGCGGTGCCCTCGGTGGCGTCCTGCAAGCCCGCCACGATATTCAGCAGCGTCGATTTACCGCAACCGGAGTGACCAATCAGGGTAAAAAACTGACCCTGGTCGATGCTCAGATTGATATCGCGCAGCGCGTGAAAGACGCCTTTCTTGGTGCTGAATTTAACGTCGATGTTGTCGAGTTGTACGAACTTTTCCATGATGATGTCCTATTCGTAAGTGAAGCGCTTGGCGATGAAGACCAGCATCTGTTCGAGCAGCAGGCCGACGATGCCGACCACGAAAATCGCGATGATGATGTGCGCCACGTTCAGGTTGTTCCATTCGTCCCACACCCAGAAGCCGATACCGACGCCGCCGGTAAGCATTTCAGCGGCGACAATCACCAGCCAGGCAATGCCGATCGACAGGCGGATGCCGGTCAGCACGTGCGGCAGTACCGCCGGAAACAGGATGCGCGTGAACACTTTCCATTCCGACAGATTCAGTACCCGCGCGACGTTGAGGTAATCCTGCGGAATCTGGCGTACGCCGACGGCGGTGTTGATAATCATCGGCCAGATGCTGGAGATGAAGATCACATAAATCGACGCCGGTTCAGCCTGTTTGAATACCAGCAGGCCGATCGGCAGCCAGGCCAGCGGCGACACCGGGCGCAACAGGCTGATGATGGGGCCGGTCATGTCCGAAAGAAACTTGAAGCGGCCGATCATGAAGCCGAGCGGGATGCCGACCAGCGCCGCCAGGCCGAAACCGATGCCGACGCGGTACAGCGAATACAGAATATTCCAGCCGATGCCCTGGTCGTTCGGGCCATTGTTGTAGAACGGATGCGCGAACAGCTCGACGGCGGATTGCCAGGTCGCGTAGGGGCCGGGCAGGTTGGCCGTTTCTTGCGCGATCAGCGCCCAGACGCCGATAAACAGCGCCAGTCCGAGGATCGGCGGGATCAGCCAGCGCATCAGCGCGCCGAGCTTGTCCTTGGCATTGAACGCAGGCTTTGCGGCAACCGGTGGCGTTGTGGTGGCGGGTTCGGTGACAGCCGACGCAGTGGTAGCGTCTTCTGCGTCGGGCGTGTGTTGCAGGGTTCCGTAAACGGCACTCATGGTGATCTCCTTGCTGCGTCACGCCGGACTGGCCGACGTGACGTGCGGGGTTTAAGCGTGAATCTTGAATGAATTGGCGTACTTGACCGGGTCTTTACCATCCCACACCACGCCATCAATGAGCTTGGAACTGCGCATCGGGCTCTTGGGCACGGGTACCTTGAGCTGGGTCGCCGCTTCGGTATACAGCTGGATCTGGTTGATCTTTTTGGCTTCGGCCAGATAGTCCGGGTCGGATTTGAGCAGACCCCAGCGTTTGTGCTGGGTCATGAACCACATGCCGTCGGACAGGTAGGGGTAATTCACCAGGCCGTTGTTGTAGAACTTCATGTAGTTGGCATCGGTCCACTTGCGCCCGTTGCCATTGTCATACACGCCATGCATGCGGCCATCGATCGAAGCCACGTCGGTGTTGACGTAGGATTTTGCCGCAATGATTTTGGAGACTGCGGTGCGGTTGCTCATGGTGTCGATATAGCGCGACGCATCAAGCACCGCCATGATCAGCGCACGCGCGGTATTCGGGTTTTTTTGCACCCATTCGGCGGTGGTGCCGAGGATTTTTTCCGGATGATCTTTCCAGATGGCCTGGCTGGTCACGGCAGTGAAGCCGACGTTGTCCAGAATCGCGCGCGCATTCCACGGTTCACCGACGCAGAAACCATCCATGTTGTCGACACGCATGTTGGCGATCATTTGCGGTGGCGGCACGGTGATGACCTTGGTTTCCTTGAACGGATCCACACCGTAGGCGGCCAGCCAGTAATACAGCCACATCGCGTGGGTGCCGGTCGGGAAGGTCTGGGCAAAAGTGTATTCGCGCGGCTCGGCCTTGATCAGTCTGGCGAGGCTGGCACCGTCCACCGCGCCTTTGGCCTTGAGCTGGTTGGACAGGCTGATGGCCTGACCATTGTTGTTGATGGTCATCAGGTTGGCCATGTCTTTCTTCGGCCCGCCGATGCCCATCTGCACGCCGTAAATCAGGCCGTACAGTACGTGCGACGCGTCCAGTTCGCCGTTGATCAGCTTGTCGCGCACACCGGCCCACGAGGCCTCCTTGCTTGGCGTGATCTTGATGCCATATTTCTTGTCAAAGCCCATCACGCTGGCGATCACCACTGAGGCACAGTCGGTCAGCGGGATGAAGCCAACTTTGACTTCGGTTTTTTCGGGCGCATCCGAACCGGCGGCCCAGGCGGCGCTACGTACACCAGGCGCGACCAGATTCATTAATGCAGCACCGCCGAGAATACCGGTGGTTTTTTTGAGGAAATCACGGCGTGGATTGTCGGCGCTGATGATGGGTGACACGTCGGATGTGACGTCATTCGGCTGTTTGCTCATTACGGGCTCTCCGTGGGGCGGGCAACCCGGGTCGGGTTGCACATTAAAATAAAATCGCTGTCGGAGTGCCGCCCGCCGTTGGACAGAACTCATACGGAATCAATAGCAAAGCCTGTGCCAAACCAATTTATTTATCGCAATAATATGTTTTCATTGCTGTTTATTGTATTTTTCAAGGTGTGGGGTGGCGGGGACGCGCAAAATTCATGCACGCCCGCAGTGCGCTGAGCCGATGCGCAGGCACTTAAATGGGTCAGGCAGGGAGGTGTTTCAGAATCGCTTCGGCAACTTCGACCAGGCGCCGGTTATCCGACATGGCGGTGCGCCGCATGGCGTGATAAGCGGCATCTTCGGACAAACCCTGGTGCGCCATCAACCGCTGTTTGGCCTGATCAATCAGACGGCGTTCTTCTGCTTTGCGCAAGTTTTCGGCGGCATTCAACAGCAGCAACTGATGTTCCTCAAAGCGGATGCGCGCGACTTCGAGTATCGGGCGGATGCGCTCGGCGTCGAGACCGTCGACCACATAGGCGGATACCCCGGCCTTGAGCGCGGCGCGGATTGATTCGCTGGCGTCGTCCTGGGTGAACATCACCACCGGGCGTGGGCAGTCGCGCGTTGCCAGACACAGGTGTTCGAGCGTATCGCGATCTGGCGAATCGGTGCCGACAATGATGATGTCGGGGGCGTGTGTGGTCACCGCAGCGGCCAGTGCAAACGCTGAATCGACCACGCTGGCGACCGCGTAACCGAGTTCGGTAAACGTCTGTTCCAGCTGTGCGGCACGGGCAGCGTCGTGGTCGGCAATCATCACGGTGAGCATACGTATTTCCTTTCAGTTCAGCCGTTTAACATGCAAGTAACGTGCCTTAACTGGCGATGAGTAAATACAGCAACAATAAATTGAGCGTGATGGAAAGCACGCCAGCGAGTTGCCACAGCTTGAGCGGGTCACGCGCCAGCAACGGCGTGCGACGCGGTGCGGCGAGCGGGTCGCGTTCGCCACGCTCCAGCGCCAGCAACAGCTCCTCGGCGGTTTCAAAGCGGTTTTCCGGGTCGCGTGCAACGGCTTTGAGCAGCAGGTTTTCCAGCCAGTGCGGGATGTCGGGGCGGTAGCGCGTGGGCGGCACCGGGTCGCCAAAACGCGGATGCTGGAACGGCTCGATTTCGCCATAGGGATATTTGCGTGTCAGCAGGTAATACAGCGTCACACCCACCGCATACAGGTCGCTGCACACGCTGGCCGGTTGTCCGGCAAGCAGTTCCGGCGCCATGAAACTGGGTGTACCAGCAGCATTGTCGGTGGCGTGCTGGCCGCTGCTCGCCACGCCCAGATCCAGAATGCGCAGCTTGGCATCGTCACCCAGATGCAGATTGGCAGGCTTGATGTCGCGATGCAGGATATTGAGCCGATGTAGCGCAGCCAGACCTTTGACCAGACGGATGCCGGTCTGCGCGATTTCGGCGATACCGAAGTGGCGACCGGTGTCGAGGTACTGCTGCAGCGTGGCGCCTGCGTGCCAGCTCATCACGTAATACAGTGCCGAACGCTGGTCGGGTGCCAGCGGCAACACTTGCGGGAAGTAATGCGAAATGACTTTCTTCGCCAGCCACTCTTCCTGGATCAACGCGGCGCTGGCGTCGGGGTCGTTGGCGGCAAGCGGATGCAGGGTTTTCAATACCCACAGTCGGCCATCCGTTACCCGCCGCACCTGATACAGCAGTGACATGCGCGATTCGTGTAGCAGACTCAGCACTTCAAACTCGTCGAGCCGGTTGCCGGGTTTGAGTTTGGGCGGCAACGGCAGGCTGCGCTCGGCGGCGTGATGGTCGCGCTGATCGATGTCCGGCAGGCCTTCTACGCGCACTATCAGCGCGCTGGCATTATCCTGACCGCCGTGTTTGTGCGCCAGTTTAACCAGCTCGTCGGCAACCAGTTTCGGGTTGTGCAGCAGCTTCAGCAGATTGTGCATGCCAAGCTCGCCCAACGGTTCCCACACGCCGTCCGACACCAGCAGAAAAATATCGTCGACCTGCAATTCGCCCTCGGCAAAATCGACCTGCAAATGCGCATCCAGACCGACGGCACGTTTGAGCACGTGGCGCATGTCGGGTCGATCCCATACGTGGTCTGTGGTGAGCTGGCTGAAATCATCCGCGCGCAGCCGGTAAATGCGGCTGTCGCCGACGTGTGCCAGGTGATAGCGATTACCACGCAATACCAGCGCCGACAGCGTCGTTGACATGCCCGCCAGGTCGCGCCGCGTGGCGGCCTGGGCGAGTAGCCAGCGGTTGGTGCTGGTGAGCACCTTGTCCAGCGCGAATGGAATCTCCCAGGTGTCGGGCGTGGCGTAATAATCTGCCAGCAGGCCGCGCACGGTGAATTCGGCAGCCTCGCGCCCGCCCGCGCCGCCCGATACGCCGTCGGCCAGCGCCACCAGCGCACCTTTGTCAGCCAACTGCGCGCCCTCCGGCGTCACAAAGCCGCAAAAGTCTTCGTTACGGTCGCGCGGGCCGGTGGCAGAGGCGTAGGCGATGTTGAGTTGCAGGGGCATGGGTGGAACCGAATGGACAGGATTAACAGGATTGTTTACAGGATTTACCGGCAGACTGATATGAAAATTTCTCAGGTGAGCCGGTTCATCCTGTGAATCCTGTCTATTGCCGGATCGTTTAAATCCGCGCGCCCGCCACACCCGGTGCGCCCCAAGTGGTGCGCCAGCGGGATTTGACCCGAGTCAGACCGACCAGCGCCACAATCGCCAGACCAGCGAAGAGGATAAAACCGATCTGATAGCTGCCGGTCGCCTGCTTAGAATAGCCCAGACTCGACGCCAGATAGAAGCCGCCGACGCCGCCGGCCATGCCGACCAGCCCGGTCATCACGCCGATTTCACGGCGGAAGCGTTGCGGCACCAGCTGGAACACCGCGCCATTGCCCATGCCGAGCGCCAGCATGGCGGGCACAATCACCGCCAGTGCCAGCAGTGGCGTGGGCATGCCGATACTGATCAGCAACAGGAAGGCAGCGGCCAGCGTATACATGATGAGCAAAGTGCGTATGCCGCCGATACGGTCAGCCATGATGCCGCCGATCGGCCGCACCAGCGAACCGGCAAACACGCAGGCAGCGGTGAAATAACCTGCCGTGACTGCCGACAGGCCGTATTGCGTATTGAAATAAATGGTCAGGCTCGACGCCATGCCGACGAAGCCGCCGAAGGTGACGCTGTAAAAGAACATGAACCACCAGGCATCCTTGTCTTTCAATACTTGCAGGTATTCGGCCATGGATTTGGCGGGCGGGCATTCCGGACTGTCCTTGGCGAAAATCAGATAGACCGCCAGTGCCACACCCAATGGAATCAGCGCCAGGCCGAACACCGTGTTCCAGCCGAAGGCGACGGCCAGACCAGGTGCGAACAGTGCAGCCAGCGCGGTGCCCGAGTTGCCCGCCCCGGCAATCCCCAGCGCCGTGCCCTGATGTTGTGGCGGATACCAGCGCGACGCCAGCGGTAGCGCCACGGCAAATGACGCGCCGGCAAAGCCCAGCAGCACGCCGAGGATGAGCACCTGCTGAAAGCTGTGGATACCACCCAGCCATGCCCATGACAAAGCGGCGATGACGATGAGCTGGCCGATGATGCCGGCCTTTTTGGGCTTGAGGTGATCGACCAGCACGCCCATGACAATGCGCAACAGCGCCCCGGCGAGAATCGGTGTGGCGACCATCAGGCCCTTCTGGCCTGCATCCAGGCTGAGGTCCTTGGCAATCTGCACGCCGAGCGGCCCGAGCATCACCCACACCATGAATGACAGGTCGAAGTACAGGAATGCGGCGAGCAGCGTGGGCGGGTGCCCGGCTTTCCAGAATGATTTATCCATTGTCGGCTTTCTGCGGTAAAGGTACTTGGTCAATCCGGCGCTCGGTTGGCGTCGGTCGAGCGTTTAAAAGCAATTCACGTGCCATGATATTTAAAATAATTTAAGTGATTGTTTGTAAATTGATTTTAATTTTTCAGTGCGGCGCGGACATCACTTGAAGCGACGTTTTGCCCCTGCGTGGTGCGCGCAGCTTGAATCACGCACCGAAGCGGGGAGGGTGCTATCGGGGCAGTGCCTGCGTATTCCACTCTAAAACGGCTAGCCATTCCAATTCAAACCCGCCACTGATTTCAGTCAAAATTCGCCGCATGAGACAAGCGCTTCATCTGGCCGTCGAATGTCTCATGTGCGCCAAGATGGCTTTTGCCTCCTCGCGCGAGAGAACCACCGGCACCCGGTGACGCCACTGCACCCGCTTGAGCCCGGCCATCTCGCCCAACGGCTGGCGCAGCACGGAATCGTAGAGGAAGACCACGGCGTTGAGCGCCTGGGTTTGCGAGGACGCCGAAAGGTGCCGCTCACTCGCCAGATGGTTCAGGAAGGCTTCCTCCTCCGGCCCGCCCATCGTGTTCGGGTGACGCTTTCCGTGGAAATAGATGAACTGCCGAATCCGGTAACGGTAGCTATCTTCGGTGCGGGGGCTAAGATGCCGACGACGGCAAACGATGGAAAACTGATCGGGCAGGCGGGGGACGTTGGTTGACCCCATGCGGTTCGCTTTTAGTGGTTGAGGGAAAAAATCAGGCGCATAATCCGGAAGCGGCTTGTCTCCTTTTGCATAACGCAATAATAGAGACGGACAAACAAACATCTCAATAAGAATCAAAATGATAGGTAGATAAAATGCCTGTCTCTATATTAAAAAACGTCCAGAACCATGGGTCTCTTTATTAACTGTTAGGGAAACTCTGCAAAACTCCCACTTTCGCGCCCGCACCTGAGCCCATTGTGTCAAC